>NZ_JAOECR010000009.1:0-96993 GCF_029836955.1 Stenotrophomonas sp. GD04054
GACGTACTTCTCGCGGCGGATCTGCGGGTTGCCCAGGCCCGCGGCCTTCAGCAGTTCGGCACAGGCATCGACCATGTCCGGGTTGCCGCACAGATAGGCGATGTCGGTGGCCGGGTCCGGGGTGAAGCCGGCCAGCGCCTGCTGTACGTAGCCGTGCTGCACGTCCGGGTGCGGATCAGCCGGCAGTTCGCGCGACAGGCATGGAACATAGCGGAAGTTCGGGTGTTTTTCGGCGAAGCTGTAGAAATCTTCGCTGTACAGCAGCTCGCCCGGGCTGCGCGCGCCCTGCAGCAGCACGATCTGCACGCCGCGCTCGGCCATGGCCGTTTCCAGCAGCGGCAGCATCGAGCGGTACGGGGTAACGCCAGTACCGGTGGCGATCAGCAGGTAGCGTGCGTTGTGATCACCGGGATTCAGGCAGAACCGGCCATAGGGGCCGGACGCACTGATCTGGCCGCCCTGCTCCAGCGCCTCGAACAGGGCCGTGGCGGCGCCACCGGGGACGAAACTGACCGCGATATCCACCGCCTCGCCCGGGCCCAGCGCGTGGTCGTGGATGGTCGCCAGCGAGTAACTGCGCTTGGTTTCGGTGCCGTCGGCGTAGCTGAAATGGACCTGGATGAACTGGCCGGGCTGGAAATCCAGCGGCTGTCCATCGTCACGCACGAACTGGTAGTGGCCGACGGTCGGGGCCAGCATGCGGCAGCCGACCAGCTTGAGGGGGAATTGAACAGGCACGACTTTTCGGGACAGTGTGTAGCCGGGGCAAGCCCTCGGGGTCTTCTATAATAGCCCCTCCCCGCCCCTCTCCAGCGCCAGCCCATGGGCGCGAAGGCTTCGAGCTTGGCATCCCAGAACGATACGGCGCCCGCCCTGCGCGTGCGCGACCTGCGCAAGACCTATGACAACGGCACCCAGGCCCTGAAGGGGGTTTCCCTGGAAGTGGCCCCGGGCGACTTCTTCGCCCTGCTCGGCCCCAACGGTGCCGGCAAGTCCACCCTGATCGGCATCATCAGCTCCCTGGTCAACCTCAGCGAGGGCCAGGTGGAAGTGTTCGGCAGCGACCTGGTGCGCAACCGCAGCGCCACCATGCGCCTGATCGGGCTGGTGCCGCAGGAAATCAACTTCAACCTGTTCGAAAAGCCCTTCGACATCCTGGTGAACTACGCCGGTTTCTATGGCGTGCCGCGCGAGGAAGCCGAGCAGCGTGCCGAAGAGGAACTGAAGCGGGCGCACCTGTGGGAAAAGGCACAGGTGATGAGCCGTACGCTGTCCGGTGGCATGAAGCGCCGGCTGATGATCGCCCGCGCGATGATGACCCGCCCGCGCCTGCTGATCCTGGACGAGCCGACCGCCGGCGTGGACATCGAGATCCGCCGCGACATGTGGCGCGTGCTGAAGGAGATCAACGCCGCCGGCACCACGATCATCCTCACCACGCACTACCTGGAAGAAGCCGAGTACCTGTGCCGCCACCTGGCGATCATCAACCATGGCCAGATCGTCGAGCAGGGGCCGATGCGCACCCTGCTGGCCAAGCTGGACGTGGAAGGCTTCCTGCTGGACATCGACGGTGACCTGCCGGCGCAGCTGCCGGTGATCGAGGGCGCGACGCTGACCGCGCCGGACCCGCACACGCTGGACATCGACATGCCGCGCGCAATGGACCTCAACCGCGTGTTTGCCACGCTCAACGAGTCCGGTATCAGCGTGCGTTCGATGCGTACCAAGAGCAACCGCCTGGAGGAGCTGTTCGTGCGCCTCACCGGCAACCTGGAGAAGCCTGCATGAGCACCACCGAGCTGACCGACGGCCAGCGCAACCGCGTCGCACTGATGACCATCGTGCGCCGCGAAGTCGCCCGCATCATGCGCATCTGGGGCCAGACCCTGGTGCCGCCGGCGATCACCATGACCCTGTACTTCCTGATCTTCGGCAACCTGATCGGGTCGCGCGTGGGGGACATGGGCGGCTACACCTACATGCAGTTCATCGTGCCGGGCCTGGTGATGATGAGCGTGATCCAGAACAGCTACGGCAACATCAGCTCCTCGTTCTTCGGCGCCAAGTTCGGCCGCCACGTGGAAGAGCTGCTGGTCAGCCCGATGCCGAACTGGGTGATCCTGTGGGGCTACGTGGCCGGCGCGGTGCTGCGCGGGCTGATGGTGGGCGTGATCGTGCTGATCATCGCGATGTTCTTCACCCCGGTGCGCATCCCGCACCCGCTGGTGATGCTGACCACGGTGATCCTGGGTGCGACGATCTTCTCGCTGGCCGGTTTCATCAACGCGGTGTATGCGAAGAAGTTCGATGACGTGGCGATCGTGCCGACCTTCATCCTGACCCCGCTGACCTACCTGGGTGGCGTGTTCTATTCGGTGAAGCTGCTGCCGGGCTGGGCCGAGGCCGCCACGCACGCGAATCCGATCTTCTACATGGTCAATGCATTCCGCTATGGCCTGCTGGGCAGCAGCGATGTGCCGCTGCCGGTGGCCTACGGGCTGATGATCGGATTCGTGGTGGTGCTGACGGCGCTGGCGCTGTGGCTGCTGCGCCGTGGCGTGGGCATGCGCAGCTGAGGGGTGCCTGCAGGGCCTGCGGCCCTGCACCTGCAGTGGTAGTGCCGGCCGCTGGCCGGCAACAGCAACAGCCAAGGCGGAAGCATCACGAGTTGGGCGGGACGGTGTGGGGGTGCAGGACACGCCGTAAACCCGTCCGTGGGGGCTCGATGGCGCCATCCATGGCGCCAACGGTCCTGCACCCCCACACCGCCCCACCCCTGACAGTTTCCGGTCGCTGTTGGTAGGTGTCGACCTTGGTCGACACGGTAGATCCACGCCATGCGTGGATGAAGCGTTCCCTGTAGAGCCAAGCCGATGCTTGGCTATTTTCGTTTCGGATTACGGCTAGGCTGTAGCGATGAAGATCACTTCCATTCCGTTGGACAAGGCCGTGTCGGACGGTCCCATCGATGCGTTCAGCCGAGCGTTGCTGAGCGATTCGCCCATGCTGGATGAGGTGCTGGATTGCCTGGCCTCGCTGCACGTGGCTGATCCCCTTCATCGTTATCTGTGCACGCTCGACGAAGTCGGCCAGTGCCGCTACACCAGCATGCACGCGTCCGACGACGAGCGCATCGCGCTGTACGAGGACGAAGACCCGGCGACGCCGGAAGATGCGTTGGCGGCACGCGAGCGGTTGCTGGCGCACGTCGTCGCGCAGCTTGAGCATTCCACGTATCGGCTGCAGTGGACAGCGCTGGCGGGTACGTTGATGTGCAGCGACGAGGACATCGAGGCGCTGGTCGCTGCCAATGCGACACCTGATCTCATCATCGATGACGCGGTCTGCGTGCAGCAGGTGCCCGTGACCCGTGATGACCTGCTGATCGCCGCCCTGCCCAACGGCTACTTCAGCGCGGACTGGGACATCTTCCAGAACCACGCCCTGATCCGGCATCTGCAGGAGCGCTACGACTACCGTCTGTTCGGACTCGGCGCATCGTGGCTCGGTTTCCAGCGCGACCGCGCACCGTCGCCTGCAGAGGCGGGCGCGTTGGTCGCGGACCTTCAGCGCGTCTACGCTGCCGGAACGCACGACACCTGGTCACGACTGGCTGCAACGCTGGTCTCCCGCACCACCCTGCTGCTGGGCTACACCGAAGACTTCAGCGAACAGCTGCCCTGAGCACCGCTCTACACGAGCGAGCGCAGCGAGCGACCCGCTTCCGCCTTCGCTTCTGATCTGTTTTCCGTGGTGGCCGCACCCGGAACATGTCCGTGGCCGGGCGGGTGGGTTGCGCAGGGGCGTGAGCCGCATGGATGCGGCGACCGAGCTTACATGGATGTACTTGCAGCGTCCCCTGCGCGGCCTACCCGCCCGGCCAACCCCAATGAACAGTGCATTCCGCGAACCACCACGAGGGGCTCCGCCGTTGGCCGCAATCTCCGGCACAATCGCACTCCTGATTCCCCAGAAAACGGTGAACGTGCAATGCGCATCCTGATCCTCGGCGCCGGCGGTACCGGCGGTTACTTCGGCGGTCGCCTGGCTCAGGCTGGCGTGGACGTGACCTTCCTGGTGCGCCCCGCACGCGCCGCTCAGCTGGACCGCGATGGCCTGGTCATCCGCAGCCCGCTCGGCGACGCCAGCTTCCCGGTGCAGCACGTCACCGCTGATACGCTCCCGGCATTGGCCGCGCAGAAGCCGTTCGACCTGGTCATCCTCAGCTGCAAGGCCTACGACCTGGACAGCTCGATCGATGCCATCGCTCCGGCCGTGGGCGCGAACACCACCGTGCTGCCGATCCTCAACGGCCTGCATCACTACAACGCGCTGGACCTGCGCTTCGGCCGCGACGCTGTGCTCGGTGGCCTGTGCTTCATCAGTGCCACCAAGGCCCCCGACGGCGCCGTGCTGCACTTGGGCAAGCCGGCCAAGCTCACCTTCGGCGAGCGCGACGGCGGTGCCATCTCCGAACGCGTGCGTGCCTTCGCCGCCGCCTGCGCGCGGGCCAACCTCGATCACCTGGCCAGCGAGCACATTGGCCAGGAACAGTGGATCAAGTACACGTTCCTGACCGCGCTGGCCGCCGCGACCTGCCTGCTGCGCGCGGATATCGGCAGCATCGTCGCCACCGATGATGGCGAGGCGATCGTGCGTGGCCTGTACGACGAATGCCTGGCCGTGGCCGAAGCTGCCGGTGAGCCGATTCCCGATGCTGCGCAGGACACCGCACGCGGCACCCTCACCCAGGCCGGCTCGGCACTGAAGGCGTCGATGCTGCGGGATCTGGAAGCCGGCCAGCAGGTGGAGGCAGAACAGATCGTCGGCGACATGCTTGCGCGCGCGCGCAAGGCCGACCAGGAAGCTTTGCTGCTGCAGGTCGCCTACAGCAGCCTGCAGGCCTACCAGGCGCTGCGCAGCGCGTGAGCGCCGCGTTGCAGACCAACGCGCTGCCGGCGCGGGTGCTGATCCTCGGCATGGGCTGGAGCGGGTGCGTGCTGGCCACGTATCTGCGGGCGTTGGGCGTACACGTGGCCGGCACGGTGCGCGACCCGGCGTCGGCACCGCACGATGGCCTGCCGCGCCATCAGCTGCGAGCTGACACGCCACCTTCCCCCGCCCTGCTCGATGAGATCGCGCAGGCCGAGGCCGTGCTGTGCAGCGTGCCGCCCGATGCCGAGGGTGACCCGGCACTGCGTCTGCTGCTGCCGGCACTGCAGGAAAGTCCAGCACTTCACTGGGTGGGCTATCTGTCATCCACGTCGGTCTATGCCGATCGGGCCGGCGGCTGGATCAACGCAACCAGCGTGGCCGATGCCACTGAAACGACCGGCATGCAACGCAGACGCGCCGAGGACCAGTGGCGTGCGCTGGCGGAGCAGCGCGGTATCGCCTCGGCGGTATTCCGCCTGCCCGGCCTGTACGGACCGGGGCGCAATGCGCTGTTGCAGCTGGCGCAGGGACGTGCGCGCCACGTAGTGCGTCCAGGGTTGGTGTTCAACCGCCTGCACGTGGATGACCTGGCAACGGTCGTTATCGCATCGATGCAGCGGCCGTGCGTGGATGGGCTGTATCTGCCAGCCGATGACGAGCCGGCACCATCGCAGGAGGTACTGGCCTTCGCCGCGCAGCTGGGCGGCTTTGCGATGCCACCTGCCATGCCCTGGGACGATCCGGCGCTGAGCCAGACGCTGCAGCGCTTCTACGAGAGCAACAAGCGCATCGACAGCACCGGTACGCGCGAGGCGCTAGGCTGGGAGCCGCGGTTTCCGACGTATCGGGAAGGGCTGCGCGGGCTGCTGGAAGCACTCTGACCCGCTTGTAGAGTCGAGCTTGCTCGACTGCCGTGCAGAAGCAGTCGAGCAAGCTCGACTCTACGACGCAGGGTCGCCGCGACGAAGGGAATCAACCCGCGTCGGGCAGGCGGAAGAACGCACGCGTCGCGGCAGTTGCATTCGCGGCGGTCACCGCCACGTCTTCACCACGGTCACGCGCCAGTTTTTCCACGATGTGCGAGAGGAACATCGGTTCGTTGCGGCGGTCCTTCGGCATCGGCTTCAGCGTGCGCGGCAGCAGGTACGGTGCGTCGGTCTCGATCATCAGGCGGTTGGCCGGAATGTTCTTCACCAGCTCACGCAGGTGCGCGCCACGGCGCTCGTCGCACAGCCAGCCGGTGATGCCGATGTACCAGTCCTGGTCCAGGTAGTCGAACAGCTCGTCACGCTCACCGGTGAAGCAATGCACCACCGCCGGGCCGATGCGACCTTCGAAGTTCTTCATCTGTGCCATGAAATCGGCATGCGCGTCGCGCTGGTGCAGGAACAGCGGCTTGCCGTTGTCTGCGGCCAGCTGCAGCTGGCGTTCGAACGCGCGGTGCTGGGCCGGGCGCGGCGAGAAGTCACGGAAGTAGTCCAGTCCGCACTCGCCCACTGCTACCACTTCCGGGTGCGCATGCAACGCGCGCATCTCGGCATCGCATTCCTCGGTGTACTCCACCGCATGATGCGGGTGCACGCCGGCGGTGGCATACAGGAAGCCCGGGTGCTGCTGCGCCAGCTGCAGGGCCAGTGGCGAGTGCTCGCGGCTGGCACCGGTGATGACCATCTGCACCACGCCGGCCTGCCGTGCGCGGTCCAGCACGGCATCGCGGTCACGGTCGAAGGAGTCGTGGGTCAGGTTGGCGCCGATATCGATCAGGTGCATGGTCATCGCGGGGGAAAAGTGCCCGCGCATTGTACCTGCGGCTGCCGTGGCCCTTTATCCTTTGCACATGAACGCCCCGCTCTTCCCGATTTCCCCGCTGTTGCCGCAGATCCAGCAGCACCTGGCCGTGCAGCCACGGCTGGTGCTGGAAGCCCCGCCCGGCGCCGGCAAGACCACCCAGGTACCACTGGCCCTGCTCGAAGCACCATGGCTGCAAGGCCGGAAAATCATCCTGCTGGAGCCGCGCCGGGTCGCCGCACGCAGCGCCGCGCTGTTCATGGCACGACAGCTGGGCGAAGAGGTCGGCGGCACGGTCGGCTACCGCATCCGCTTCGAGAACAAGGTCTCGGCACGCACCCGCATTGAAGTCGTCACCGAAGGCATCCTGACCCGCATGCTGCAGGACGACCCGATGCTGGAAGAATTCGGTGCGATCCTGTTCGACGAATTCCACGAGCGCCATCTCAGCGGTGACCTCGGCCTGGCGCTGGCGCTGGACGTGCAGGCGCAGCTGCGCGATGACCTGCGCCTGGTAGTGATGTCGGCCACGCTGGATGGCGAGCGCCTGGCACGCTTCCTCGATGCGCCGCGGCTGAGCAGCGAGGGCCGCAGCTACCCGGTGGCGGTCAGCCATTTCCCGGCGCGCCGCGATGAGACGCTGGAACTGCAGGTGCGCCGCGCGGTGCAGCAGGCCCTGGCCGATCACCCCGGTGACCTGCTGGTGTTCCTGCCCGGCCAGCGCGAGATCGCGCGGGTGCAGGCTGGCCTGCAGGAATCGCTGGATGCCGGCGTCGAAGTACTGGCCCTGCACGGGGAGCTGCCGGTGGAACAGCAAGCGCGCGTGCTGCAGGCCGCCAGCGATGGCCGCCGCCGCGTGGTGCTGGCCACCAACGTCGCCGAGTCCTCGGTGACCCTGCCCGGCGTGCGCGTGGTGATCGACAGCGGCCAGGCACGCGAACCGCGCTACGACCCCAACAGCGGCTTCACCCGGCTGGACGTGGTGTCCATCGCCCAGGCGTCGGCCGACCAGCGCGCCGGTCGCGCCGGTCGCGTGGCCGAAGGCGTGGCCTGGCGGCTGTGGCCGCAGTCGCAGCGATTGGAGCCGCAGCGCCGCGCCGAGATCGACCAGGTGGAACTGGCCGGACTGGCACTGGAACTGGCCGCTTGGGGCAGCAGCGACCTGCGCTTCCTCGATCCGCCACCGGCCGGCCCGATGGGTGCCGCCCGCGAACTGCTCCAGCGGCTCGGCGCGCTGTCCAGCAGCGGTGCGATCACCGCACTTGGCCGCCGTGTGCTGGCGCTGGGCACGCATCCGCGGATGGCGGCGATGCTGCTGGCCGCGCCCGATGCCCGCGCACAGGCGCTGGCCGCCGATCTGGCCGCCCTGCTGGAGGCGCGCGATCCGTTGCGCCAGGGCGGTGATGCGCTGGCCGCGCGTTGGCGTGCGCTGGCGGCATTCCGCAATGGCCGCGCACCGGGCGACGCCAACCGCAGCGGCCTGGCCGCGATCGATGCCGCCGCCAAGCAGTGGCGTCGCCGCCTGCGCTGCGAGGCCGCACCACCGGCCAGCATCGAAGCGCACGAGCTGGGTGACCTGCTCGCACACGCCTTCCCCGACCGCATCGGTGTCCAGCACCCCAGCGACCCACTGCGCTACCTGCTGGCCAACGGTCGCAGCGCACGCCTGCACGAGCTGAGCGACCTGCGTGGCGAACCGTGGCTGGTGGCCAGCGAGCTTCGCTTTGAGGCACGCGATGCGCTGCTGCTGCGTGCCGCACCGGTGGATGAAGGCCAGCTGCGCAAGGCCTGGCCGGAGCGCTTCGTCACAGAAGACGTGGTGCGCTGGGACAGCGAGCGCCGCGCCCTGGTGGCACTGCGCGAGACCCGTTTCGACCGCATCGTGCTGGACAGCCGCTCGGCCGGCCGGGTTGATCCGCAGCACGCCGCACAGGCGCTGACCGACGCGGTGGCCGAACTCGGCCTGCAGGCGCTGCCGTGGACCGAAGGCCTGCGCCAATGGCAGGCACGGGTGGAATCGCTGCGGCGCTGGATGCCCGAACTCGGCCTGCCCGACTGCAGCGACGACGCCCTGCTGGCCACGCGTGCGCAATGGCTGCAGCCCGCGTTCGCCGGCAAGAGCCGCCTGGATGCGCTGGACGAGTCCAGCTTCGGCGAAGCGCTGAAGTCGCCCCTGGAGTGGTCACAACGGCAGCTCGTCGAACGCCATGCACCCACCCGCATCACCGTGCCCTCCGGGCTCGAGCGGCCGATCACCTACGCGCTGGACAGCGAGAGCGGCGAACCGCTGCCGCCGGTGCTGGCGGTGAAGCTGCAGGAACTGTTCGGCCTGGCTGACACCCCGCGCATCGCCGACGGCCGCGTGCCCCTGACCCTGCACCTGCTCTCGCCCGGTGGCCGCCCACTGCAGGTCACCCAGGACCTACGCAACTTCTGGGAAAACACCTACGCTGAAGTGAAAAAGGAAATGAAGGGCCGTTACCCGCGCCATCCGTGGCCGGATGACCCGTGGACGGCGACGGCCACCCATCGGGCCAAGCCGCGCGGGACCTGACCGGTGGGGCTGGCTGCGGACCCTGCCTGATCCTGAATGGCTGCGGTAAAGTCACGCCACGTGTGACCTCGACTGACATACCGTTTACGGGCAACACGCGACACTGGACTTCGACCCGAGGCAAAGGACCCCCGCATGAGCAAGCTGACCGTAATCACCGACCGCGCTCTGGAGCGCGCCCTGGAGCTGGCCCACACCGCCGGCGATGGCCTGAAGAGCGCCGGTGGCAGCCTGCGCAATGCGGACTGGATCAAGACCGGCGCCGCCATCGGCGCAGTGAAGACCGGCGGCAAGGCCGCAACCAAGTTCGTGCGCCGCAATCCGGCAGTGGCCGTGGCCGCCGCTGCGGTCGGTGTAGGCCTGCTCGGCTACGCGCTGTACCGCAAGCAGCAGAAGAAGAAGGCAGCCAATGGCCACGTGGTGAATGGCCAGGCGCAGCGCATCAACGCACGTGACCGCCGCAACGACACCGTGGTGGACGAGCACAGCGATATCGGCAGCGACGCCTGAGCCTGCCGGGGTCGGATCCTTTCCACAGGAAGGGCGCTGACCCCCAAGGCACTACATGAGGGCCGGACACCGGAAGGTATCCGGCCCTTTCTGCATCAACCGATCTGCAGCCACTGTCCCGGCTGCAGGTCGTCCAGCCGGTAAGGCCCCATCGACACGCGGACCAGCCGCAGCGTCGGCAGGTTCACCGCCGCGGTCATCCGCCGCACCTGCCGGTTGCGGCCTTCCCGGATCGTGATCGCCAACCAGCTGTCAGGCACGGTCTTGCGGAAGCGCACCGGCGGATCGCGTGTCCACAGCGACGGCGCCGGATCGAGGCGCTCGATCTTCGCCGGCAGGGTCGGCCCGTCATTGAGCACCACGCCGTCGCGCAGCTGTTGCAGCTGTTCGTCGCTGGGCATGCCTTCCACCTGCACCCAGTAGGTCTTGTCAGCCTTGTGCTTCGGGTCGGTCAGCTTGTGCGCCAGCGTACCGTTGTCGGTCAGCAGCAGCAGGCCTTCGCTGTCATGGTCCAGGCGACCGGCGGCATACACGCGCGGCGGCAGGCCGAACCCGGCCAGGGTCGGCCGCGGCGGCACGCTGCGGTCGGTGAACTGGCAGAGCACGTTGAAGGGCTTGTTGAAGGCGATCAGCATTGCGGGCACGGCAGTCGGCGGGTGGGGCATTGTCCCATGCCGCGTGCGGCGGCTCGAAAGGTGCCGGTCAAGTCGGCCGGCATAGCCCATGCCCGGCTGCGCTTTCCTGCGAGCACGAACACGAAGGGCTCAGCCGAATACCTTCCACTGCAGCAGGAACGACCCCAGCACCAACACGAAACCGCATGCCGTGACGACATTGGCCCGGCGACGCAGCGCCGCGGGTGGCGGACAGGTCATGCGGGCGCGTTCGTCCAGCACCCCGCCAAAGAACAGCACCGCAAAACCCGTCGCTCCCAGCAGGTCGTAAGCATGCCCACCGTGGTACACAAAGTCATACAGCCGCGGCAGCACCAGCACCGCGATGACGATATACAGCACCTTCTTCAACGGTCCATGTCCTTGAATTCGATTGGACTCCGGCGCATGGCCGGACCTGGGGCCAGCCATACGTTGCGCTGCGCGCGGTGAGCGTGGTTGCGGCTGCGCTTTCCTGCCGCCCCAATCTCGGCCGGCTCAGCCGAAAACCTTCCATTCCAGCAGGAACGAGCCCAGCACCAGTGCGATGCCGCACGCGGCGATGACATTGGCCCGCCGCCGCAGGCCTGCGGCCGGCGGGTCGGCCTTGCGCGAACGTTCCTCCAGAAGGGCACCCGCGAACAGCACGGCAAACCCTACCGTCGCCATCAGATCGTGGGCATGACCACCGTAGAACACAAAATCGATCAACCGCCCCAGCACCAGCACCGCGACAGCGATGTAAAAGATCTTCTTCAACAATTCATGTCCTTGCATACGATCGAATTCCGGCGCATGGCCGGTCTTGGGACCAGCCATGCGCCGCGCTACGCGGGATGAGCCGAGCAGGGACGATGCCGGCCGTCCTGACCGGCACCCTTCGGGCCGTCGCACGCGACGTTGGCAGCGGCTCCTGCCGCTGCCTTCGGCTCTACAGAGACAACATGCGCCAGCCCGGCACCCCTCTTACGGCTTGATGAAGCGCAGGGTCATGCGGTCGCTTTCGCCGATCGCCTGGTACTTCGCATCATCGGCCTTGTCGTGCTGGTTGGTCGGCGGCAGCGTCCACACGCCGTTCGGGTGGTCCTTGGTGTCCCGCGGGTTGGCATTGACCTCGCTGCGCGCGTCCAGCTTGAAGCCGGCGGCCTCGGCCATCGCGATCACCTGCTGCTGGCCGACATAGCCGGTGTCATCGTCGTCGGCCACGTCGGCCTTGGCGCGATGCTCGACCACGCCCAGTACGCCGCCCGGCTTGAGCACGTTGAAGAAGCCCTGGAACATGCCCTGTGCCTGGCCGGCCTTGCGCCAGTTGTGCACGTTGCGGAAGGTCAGCACCACGTCGGCTGAACCGGCCGGGCCGAACACCGGCTTGGCCGGATCGTAGGCGACCACGGCGGTCTTGCCGAACTGTGCCGGCGCACCGGCGTACTTCTTTTCCAGGCTGTCGCGGCTGCGCTGCTGGTAGTCACGGCCGCGGCCCTCGGGCACCGCCATCGGGTCGACCACGGCGGCAACATAGTGGCCCTTGTCCTGCAGCAGCGGCGCCAGGATTTCCGAGTACCAGCCGTTGCCGGGGGTGATCTCGATGACGGTCTTTTCCGGCGTCACCTTGAAGAACGACAGCGTCTGCGCCGGATGACGGAAGCCATCGCGCTTGACGTTGTTGGCATCACGGGTCGACGCCTTCACCGCCGCATCGATGGCCGGTGACACCTGGATCTTCGCCGGTGCCACCGTGGCCGGTGCGGCGAACGCAGGAACAGCGGCAAGCAGGGCCGAAGCAAGCAGCAGGCGGCAACCACGCAGGGACGAAGCAGGCATCATCGGAGCGACTCCAGCGGAAGATGCGGCGAGACTAGCAGCCGCGGCGTCCCAGGTGTTCACAAAACGTTAGCTGCGTGCGTATCGCGGAACACTGTTTTGTGGTCACCGCCGCAGCACGGTCACACAACGCGTTTTATTCTGGAGCACTTCCCCCAAGGAGTCCGTGCCCATGACGGCAACCCGCGAACTGGGCCGTTCCGGCCTGCATGTACGTCCGCTCGCCTTCGGTGGCAACGTGTTCGGCTGGAGCGCCGATGAGAAGGCCAGCTTCGCCCTGCTCGATGCCTTCGTCGATGCCGGCTTCAACCTGGTCGACACCGCCGATGTGTATTCGGCCTGGGTGCCGGGCAATGCCGGCGGCGAATCGGAAACGCTGATCGGCAAGTGGTTCGCCCGCAGCGGCAAGCGCGACAAGGTGGTGCTGGCAACCAAGGTGGCCAAGTGGGCCGAACGCCCCGGCCTGACCCCGGACAACATCAATGCCGCGGTGGAAGATTCGCTGCGCCGCCTGCAGACCGACGTGATCGATCTGTACCAGGCCCATGAAGACGATGAATCCACGCCGCTGGAAGCGACGCTGGCCGCGTTCGGGCGCCTGATCGAAGCCGGCAAGGTGCGTGCGATCGGTGCGTCCAACTACAGCGCCACGCGCCTGGCCGATGCGCTGAAGGTATCCACCGACTACAAACTGCCACGCTACGAAACCCTGCAGCCGGAGTACAACCTGTATGACCGCGCCGGCTACGAAAAGGAACTGGAACCGCTGGTGCAGCGCGAACAGATCGGGGTGATCGGCTACTACGCGCTGGCCAGTGGCTTCCTCAGCGGCAAATACCGCACGCCGGCCGATGCGGCCAAGAGCCCGGCGCGTGGCGAGAACGTGGTGAAGCGCTATCTGAATCCGCGTGGCCTGCGCATCCTGCAGGCGCTGGATGACGTGGCCAGCAAGCACAGCGCCAGTGCCGCGCAGATCGCACTGGCATGGCAGATCGCACGGCCGTCAATCACCGCGCCGATCGTCAGCGCCACCAGCGTCGAGCAGCTGCACGATCTGTTGGCCGCAGCCAACGTGTCGCTGAGCGTGCAGGATGTCGCGCAGCTGGATGCCGCCAGCGCGGAAGCCTGAGACCCGGTAGTGCCGGCCGCTGGCCGGCATTGCACAGTCCGGTAGTGCCGGCCGCTGGCCGGCATTGCGCGGTAAAGAAGAAAATAATTGAACAAAATGGTTGCGCGCGAGTAAATCGTGGTTTATCGTGCGCACCTCGTTTCAACAACCACTGGAAACTTCCCTTGAACGCGCATTCCGTCGCCATCGCCAAACTGCTGCCATGCCTGCGCATGGACGTGCTGGCGCGCGCGTTCGGCAAGGAAGACCAGCTGACAACGGCCTGATACCCGCCCTGCGGAGATCGGCCACCCCGATCTCCGAGGCTTGACGACGCCCTCGGAACGCAAGTCCCGGGGGCGTTTTCGTTTGCGTCGGCACAAGGACCCGCGATGCCAGAACTGCACCCCGCGCGGCAACCCGCCGCTTACTAACCCAGGCTTTTTCGCCCCGCCTAAGGATTTACTTCGCGCGATTGGCGACACCTGGACATTATCTGCATCGCACCCAAACATTATCGCTCGCGATAATGTCGGTGGCCTGCACCCTCGATTCTCCAACGGTCCCGTTTCCACCACGGGCTGGTGCGCGCGGCGTTGCCGTGGCGTATGCCGGAGGTCGCGGACATGCCATCGCCTGGATCGCCTGCTGGAAGCAGGCGCCGGTTCGCCGGTACGCGGTTCGATTCCGCGCGATCCCCAACTGGATAGCTCAGCTTGGTCAGAGCAACGGATCCGTAATCCGTCTGTCGTGGGTTCGATTCCCACTCCAAACCACATGACCTGTCACGTCATGACTTGAAGCAACACCCGGGGCGCAAGCCCCAGCGGCCATCGTCGCCGTCCACAGACAACGCCTTCGGGCAGGAACGTGGAAGGCAACGGACCGCACGCCGGGCCCCGGCCCGCCGCCACTGCCAGCCACGTTCCGCACCGGTGCTGCCTGCCGGGAACGACGATGGCAGCAGTGCCGGTGCACCGAAGGCTCCGCGCGCGGACCGTCCGCCGATGGCCGCCCTCTTCCGCTGCCTGCACGTGGTGTGCAGGCGGCCTCGCCACGACCTGATCGACCCGGGTCATGGCGATTCATTCCCATCGGGTCGAACCACCAGAGCCATACAAGGAGAGACTCCCATGTTCTGGACCATCAAGGTCGTGATCGGCGACGGCGAGCGCGGCCTGGTGTATCGCAACCGTCGTTTCCAGCAGATCCTGCTGCCGGGCGTGCACCGCCTGTCGCCGTTCGGCGGCCGCCCGCACGTGGACATCCACACCGCATCGAAGGGCGCGGCCTATACCGGCAGCGACCAGGACAGCCTGATCGAAGCGCTGGGCACCGAGCTGGACACGCACTTCGTGCTGGCCAACGTCGGCGCCAGCGAGGTCGGCCTGTTGCTGCGCAACGGCCGCATCGATGAAGTCCTGCCGCCGGGCAGCCGCCGTCTGTACTGGCGGGGTTCGGTCGACACCCAGGTGCGCGTGATGGCGCTGGGTGACGAGCCGCGCATTCCGGCGGACGTGCAGCAGCGCCTGGGCCAGTTGGGCGTGCTGCCGCGTGTGGCGGTGATCAGCACCGTGCCAAGCGAGTCGGTCGGCCTGCTGTTCATCGATGGCACGCTGCGACAGACGCTGGACGCCGGCCTGCACGCGTTCTGGAACTTCAACGGCAACGTGTCGGTGGAGCGTGTGGAGCTGCGTGCGCGTTCGCTGGACGTGTCCGGCCAGGAACTGCTCAGCCGCGACAAGGTGACCCTGCGGGTGAACCTGGCCGCGACCGTGCAGGTGGTCGACCCGGTGCGTGCACACCGCACGCTCAGCAATGCCGACGAGTTCGTCTACCGGCAGCTGCAGTTCGGCCTGCGCCAGGCGATTGCCGCGCGCAGCCTGGACGAGCTGCTGGGTGACAAGGCGGCACTGGACGGCGAGATCGCCGCGCATGTGCAGGCGGCGATCGAGGGCCACGGCGTGCGGCTGCTCGGCGTGGGCATCAAGGACGTGATCCTGCCGGGTGAGATGAAGGAGATCCTCAACGGTGTGGTGCTGGCCGAGAAGCAGGCCCAGGCCAGCGTGATCCGCCGTCGCGAGGAGGCCAACGCCACGCGTTCGCAGCTCAACACCGCAAAGCTGATCGAGGACAACCCGGTGCTGATGCGCTTGAAGGAGCTGGAGGCACTGGAGAAGGTCACCGAGAAGATCGACAAGCTCACCGTGTTCGGCGGCCTGGATGGCGTGCTGAAGCAGCTGGTGACGATCAGGTAGGGGGTCGCGGCGGCGCAGGGACGCGCCGCCGGCCCATCAAGGACAAACACGAAGACATGGACACTCAACACAACTATCAATGGCTGCACGCCGAGGGCACCACGCCGATCAAGGGCTGGGTCAACGGTGTGCCGCTGGAAGCGCAGGCGCATGAGCAGCTGCGCAACATCGCCGCGATCCCGTTCGTCGGGCCGTGGGTGGCGGTGATGCCGGACGTGCACCTGGGCAAGGGCGCGACCGTGGGCTCGGTGATCCCGACCCGCGGTGCGATCATCCCGGCGGCGGTCGGCGTCGACATCGGCTGCGGCATGGCCGCCGTGCGCACCACGCTGCGTGCCAACGACCTGCCCGATGACCTGCGGCAGCTGCGCAACAGCATCGAGCGCAGCATCCCGGTCGGCAACGGACGCGGCGGCGAGCACCACCGCATGCCCGACAGCATCCACACGCGGCTGGTGCAGTCCGGGCTGGCCGCCGGTCTAGAGAAAATCAAGGACAAGCACCGCAGAATCCGCACCGACAAGCTGGACCGCCAGCTGGGTACGCTGGGCGGCGGCAACCACTTCATCGAACTGTGCCTGGACGAGACGGACACGGTGTGGGTGATGCTGCACAGCGGATCGCGCGGCACCGGCAACCTGATCGGCACCTACTTCATCGAGAAGGCGCGCGAGGAGCTGGCCCGGCGCGTGCTCGGCTTCCATCTGCCGGACAAGGACCTGGCGTTCTTCATGGAGGGCGAGCCGCTGTTCGATGACTACGTCGAGGCGGTGTCGTGGGCGCAGGACTATGCCCGGCAGAACCGCGAGGCAATGATGTCGCGGGTGCTGGCCGAGATGCGCCACCGGCTGTCGAAGTTCCAGCTGGCGGCGATGGCGGTGAACTGCCACCACAACTACGTGCAGAAGGAGACGCACCACGGCCAGGAGCTGCTCGTTACGCGCAAGGGTGCAGTGAGTGCCCGCGAGGGCGAGCTGGGCATCATTCCCGGCAGCATGGGCACGCGCAGCTACATCGTGCGTGGCAAGGGCAACGCGGACAGCTTCCACAGCTGCAGCCACGGTGCCGGCCGGGTAATGAGCCGTGGCGCTGCGCGCCAGCAGATCACGCTGGCCCAGCACCGCGAGGCCACCGCGCACGTGGAATGCCGCAAGGACAGCGGCGTGCTGGACGAGTCGCCGGCCGCGTACAAGTCGATCGACGATGTGATGGCCGCGCAGCTGGACCTGGTCGACGTGGTGCACACGCTGCGGCAGGTGCTGTGCGTGAAGGGATGATGGAACGGTGCCGGCCTCGGCCGGCACCTGCTCGACGGGCACGGGCGAATGGATGCCCGGGATCCGTAGAGTCGAGCTTGCTCGACTGCTCTTCCACGCCATGCGTGGATGAAACGGCGCCGACCAAGGTCGGCATCTACCAGAGCAGCACGTCGCGTCGGGGGTCAGCGCGGCGCGCTGTCCTCGGCCACCAGCGCATGATGCACGCCGATCCCCGCACGCACGCCCTCGGCGGTGGCCAGGGTGATGTTGCCGACCGTGGTCGCATCGCCTGCGGCGTACACGTTCGGCACCGAGGTCTGCTTCATCATGTCGACCTCGATCAGCACCCCCAGCGGGCTCTCGACCAAGGTGCACCCCAGCTGCTGCACCAGCGGCGTGGCCATCGCCTGGGTGGCCGGCACGAACAGCGCACGCTGTGCGATGCGGCGGCCATCGGCCAGCTCCACTTCCAGCCAGGTCGGCTGGTCGCCCTGCACACCCAGCACGGGTGACGTCTCGATGCGCACGCCACGCTGCTGCATGGCGGCGCGTTCCTCATCGGTGATCTCCAGACCCATGCTGAAGAACGTGACATTGCCCCAGTCGGCGAACAGCGGCGCCTTGCTGGCGGACATCGGATGGCCGCCGAGCAGGCCGATGGCACCACCACCGACTTCATAGCCGTGGCAGTAGGGGCAGTGCAGCACGGTGCTGCCCCAGCGCTCGACCAGTCCGGGCAGTTCCGGCAGCTGGTCGGCGATGCCGCTGGCCAGCAGCAGCTTGCGCGCGGCCAGCACCTGGCCATCGGCGGTACGCACTTCCACACCTTCGGCGGTGGTGCGGGCGTGCTCCACTTCGGCATGCACCCAACGCACCGTGGGGTAGTCCAGCAGCTGCTGACGCGCGGTCTTCAGCAGCTCGGCGCCGCTGATGCCATCCAGCCCCAGCACCCCGTGCGAATGACTGGCGAAGCGATTGCGCGGTGAACCGGCATCGATGACGGTGACCGGGCGACGGGCACGGGCCAGGATCAGGCCGGCGGCAATGCCGGCGTAGCTGCCGCCGACGATGAGCACATCAGGATTCATGGTGACCTTCCAGGGAACGGTGATGGGCAAGATGGCGGGCGAAGTCGGCGCCGAGCTGGTCCAGCGTGGTCGCCTGCAGGCGCTGCTCAAGCAGCCGCTGCGCCTCGCGCGCGCCTTCGAGCAGGGCGCTGTTGACCAGCTGCTGGATCGGGCAGCCACCGCCGGAATCGCGAGCGCCGACCTGCACCAGCGGCGGTGCTCCCACCGCCAGATAGATGTCATGCAGGGTGATCGCCGCGGCGTCGCGGGCCAGCACGCTGCCGCCGCCGTGACCACGGGTGCTGCGCACCAGGCCGGCCTTGTGCAGCTGTGCCAGCAGACGACGGATCACCACCGGATGGGTCGGCAGGCAGGACGCCAGCTGTTCGGACGTGCGCGGGGCGGTAGGGCCGACCAGGTGCGCCATCACGTGCAGGGCGTCGGAGAGGGGGTTCGCGGATTTCATGTAACAACATTAGTTACATTTAATTCCTCTGTCGAGGGTCTGCTTTCGTTCCATATGGACACATCTGTCCTATGAAACATCTCCTTCACATCACTAAACGAAACGCGAATGTGATCAACATCCCACTTCAGGGCGTGCGCAGCGGGTCGATACCGCAGTGCCCCTTCCCGAGAGTTCTTCCACATGAATGCGTCTGTCCGTGCTCCGCGCCTGCAGTCCAAGCTGCTCGGCGCGGTTTCTGTTGGTCTGGCTGTGGTCCTGCTGTGCGCTCTGGCCGGCCTGGCCTCCGCCTGGTTGAAGTTGTCCACCGAGGTTCCACCCGAAGTCGCGCACAGCCGCGATGCCGAACGCCTGCAGCGCGAGTTCCGCGGCCAGGTGCAGGAATGGAAGAACGTGCTGCTGCGCGGCCACGACGACGCGTTGCGCCAACGCCACCTGGACGCCTTCGACAGCGAGGGTCGTCTGGTCGAGCAGCTGGCCAAGGGCCTGGTCAGCAGCCCGGATGCACGCACGCGCGAACTGGCGCAGGCCTTCATCGGCCTGCATGCGCAGCTGCAGCAGGACTATCACGCGGCGCTGCAGGCGTTCGCCGAGGCCAGCTACGATCCCGCCGCCGGCGACAACCTCGTGCGCGGCAAGGACCGCCCGGTGGCAACCGCGCTGGATGCGTTGAGTACGCACGCCACGCAGGTGGCCGAAGCGGCGGTAGCGGCCCGTTCGCAGCAGGCGCGGCAGACGCTGCTGCTGTGCGCGGCGCTGACCGTGCTGGCCGCCGTGCTGCTGCTGATGGGCCTGGGCTGGTGGCTGCGGCGTGCGGTGGTGCAGCCGGTGCTGGCGGTGGAAGCCGCTGCGCGTGCAGTGGCTGCCGGTGATCTGCAGCACGTTGTGCAGGTGCGCAGCCGCGATGAGATCGGTCGCCTCGCGCAGGCCATGCAGGCGGTGCAGTCCACGCTGCGCGGTGTGCTCGATGCACAGGCCACGATGGCACAGGCGCATGACGCCGGCACCATCAGCCACCGCATGGATGCCAGTGCCTTCCCCGGCGCGTTCGGCACGATGGTGGCCGACAGCAACGCGCTGGTCGATGCGCACATCCAGGTAAAGCTGCGCGCGATCGCGATCATGGGGCGCTACGCCATCGGCGACCTCAGCCAGGACATGGAACGCCTGCCCGGCGAGAAGGCAGTGATCACCGACGCACTGGATACCGCCAAGGTCAATCTCGGCATGATCAATGGCGAGATCCGCCGCCTGGCCGAAGCCGCTGCCAGGGGTGACTTCAGCCAGCGTGGCGACAGCGCGCGCTTCGAGCATGACTTCCGCGCGATGGTCGACGGCTTGAACCGATTGATGCAGACGACCGAACTGAACCTCGGCGAGGTCTCCAGCATGCTGCGTGCGATCGCCGATGGCCGCCTCGGCGCGCGCATGCACGGTGATTTCCAGGGTGTGTTCGCACGCATCGCCGGCGATGCCAACACCACTGCCGCGCAGCTGGCCACCATCGTCACCGACATCAAGCACGCCTCCGGCAACATCCACACGGCTGCGGCGGAGATCGCCGCCGGCAACAATGATCTGTCGCGCCGCACCGAACAGCAGGCCGCCAACCTGGAAGAAACCGCTGCATCGATGGAGGAACTGACCTCCACCGTGCGCCAGAATGCCGAGCACGCCCGCCAGGCCAACCAGCTGGCGATCGGCGCGCACAACGTCGCCTCGCACGGCGGCAACGTGGTCGGCCAGGTGGTGACAACGATGAGCGCGATCGAAACCTCGTCGCGGCAGATCGCCGAGATCATCAGCGTGATCGATGGCATCGCATTCCAGACCAACATCCTGGCGCTGAACGCGGCAGTGGAAGCCGCGCGGGCCGGCGAACAGGGCCGCGGCTTCGCGGTGGTCGCCAGTGAAGTACGCACGCTGGCGCAGCGCTCGGCCGCGGCCGCGAAGGAGATCAAGGCGTTGATCGAAGCCTCGGTTGAGCAGGTCGGGCACGGTGCGCAGCGCGTGCGCGAGGCCGGTGACACCATGGCCGAGATCGTGGCGTCGGTGCAACGCGTGACCGACATCATGGCCGAGATTTCCGCGGCCTCGCAGGAGCAGAGCGCGGGTATCGAGCAGGTCAGCCAGACCGTGATCCAGATGGATGGCACCACCCAGCAGAACGCCGCGCTGGTGGAGGAAGCCAGTGCCGCCGCACGCAGCCTGGAACAACAGGCGAACCGGTTGATCGATGCGGTGGATGTGTTCGATCTGTCGACCACGGCGGCAGCGAAGGACGCGTTGGCACGCGCGGCCTGATTGATCCGGTTGCCGGCCAGCGGCCGGCACTACCCGTGCGATGTGCCGGCCGCAGGCCGGCAGCGTCCGCCGCCACATGGGTAGCGCCCGACCGTTGGTCGGGCGACGGCAGGATCAGTGCGGGCCAACGGTCCGCACCCACCAGAACGGCCGCGCCCACCGGCGCGTGCGGTAGTGCCGGCCGCTGGCCGGCAACCTCAGCGCACGTAATCGCTCTGCGCCATCGCGTCGGCCAGGTAATCCACGAACGAGCTGATCCGCGACGATACGGCGGTGTTGCGGTAATACACCGCATGGATCGGCTGGTACACATCCAGCGTCTGCGCCGCCAGCACCTGCACCAGGGTGCCGGCGCTGCGGTCGCGATCGGTGACGAAGTCAGACAGGCAGGTGATGCCCACACCTTCCACCGCCAGCCGGCGCAACGTCTCGCCACTGGACACGGCGATATCCGGCCGCACCAGCAGCAGCCCATCCGACTCTCCGGGCAGCGGCCAACGGTTGAGTGATTCCGGCTCGTTGAAGCTGAGCAGCGTGTGCTGGCCCAGCGCGGCGACGCTGGCCGGTTCGCCGTGCCTGGCCAGGTAGGCCGGGCTGGCCACCAGCCGCAGCTGGCAGCGGCCCAGCAGCCGCGCATGCAGGGTGGAGTCGGCCAGCGGGCCGATCCGGATCGCCAGATCGGTGCGCCGTTCGAGCAGGTCGATGTAGCGGTCGGAACTGTTCAACTCCAGCTGCACGTCCGGGTAACGTGCGCGATAGCCGGCCACCAGCGGCGCGATCACGTGCAGCACGAACGGCATCGCCGCATCCACGCGCAGGCGCCCCGCCGGGCGTTCGCGGCGCGCCGCCATCTGTTCCTCGGCCGATTCCACCGCATCGATGATCGCGCGCGCATGGCGCAGGAACGCCTCGCCCTCGGCAGTCAGGTGCAGGCGGCGGGTGGTGCGGGTCAGCAGGGTGATCCCCAGCTTGTCCTCCAGCCGCCCCAGGGCGCGGCTCACACCCGAGGGCGTCTGCCCCAGCTGCTCGGCGGCAGCACTGATCGAACCGCTGTCGATCACCGAAAGGAACGCCTGCATTTCATCGAGAGTGGTCTTCATGCCCCTATTATTGACTGCACGGCAATAGTGATTGGCGTGAAGACCGGTTTTTCAGCAAAGGTCGGCGGCGCAGACTGCGCAGCCTCTTCCTCCTGCTGGACCCTGTCATGATCCGTGGCATTCCCCTCGCCCTGCTGGCGTTGACCCTCGGTGCCTTCGCCATCGGCACCACCGAATTCGTCATCGTCGGCCTGATCCCGACCATCGCCGGCGACCTGCAGGTCAGCCTGCCCTCGGCCGGCCTGCTGGTCTCGCTGTACGCGCTGGGTGTGGCCATCGGTGCGCCGGTGCTGACTGCGCTGACCGGACGCGTACCGCGCAAGCAACTGCTGGTGGCGCTGATGGTGTTGTTCACGCTCGGCAATGTCGTCGCCTGGATGGCACCCGGGTATACCTCGCTGATCATCGCCCGCATCCTCACCGGCCTGGCGCACGGCGTGTTCTTCTCGATCGGCGCGATCATCGCCACCGCCGTGGTGCCGAAGGAGAAGGCGGCCAGCGCGATCGCCATCATGTTCACCGGCCTGACCGTGGCGCTGGTGACCGGCGTGCCGCTGGGCACCTTCATCGGCCAGCATCTGGGCTGGCGCGCGACCTTCCTGGCGGTGGCCGGCCTCGGCGTGGTCGCCCTGATCGGCGCGCTGCTGTTCGTACCGCGCAACCTGCCGCAGAGTGCGCCGGCCAGCCTCCGCCAGCAGCTTGCCGTGCTCGGCCAGCCACGCCTGCTGCTGGTCTATGCGATGACCGCGCTGGGCTACGGTGGCACCTTCCTGGCCTTCACCTATCTGGCGCCGATCCTGCAGGACATCACCGGCCTTCCGGCCAACGCCGTGAGCCTGGTGCTGCTGGTGTACGGCGTGTCGGTGGCGATCGGCAACCTGTGGGGCGGGCGCATGGCCGACCGCTTGGGTCCGGTGCCCGCGCTGAAGCGCATCTTCGGACTTCTGGCACTGGTGCTGTTCGTCCTCACGTTCACTGCCTACAACACCTGGTTGATGCTGCTGACGGTGCTGGCGCTGGGTGCGGTGGCATTCGGCAACGTGCCGGCGCTGCAGGTGTATGTGGTCAAGCAGGCGCAGCGCTACGCGCCGCAGGCGGCCGACGTGGCCTCGGGCCTGAACATCGCCGCGTTCAACGTCGGCATCGCCATGGGCGCCTCGCTGGGTGGCCTGGTGGTGGAGCACATCGGCCTGATGCATACCCCATGGCTGGGCGCGCTGGTGGTCGTACTGGCCTACGCGCTGACCGTGCTCAGTGGCCGCCTCGACCGCCGCGATGGCGTCGACCACCGCGCCGACGGCATTGCCGCCACCGCGCATTGATCCATGCAATGCACCGTTGCCGGCATGCATACGGTGCCTGTCCTACCCTCTTCCCTCTGCTACTCCCTTCCCCCCGTTGGAGCTTCCCATGACTGTCCCCGCTTTCGGTCTCGGCACCTTCCGCCTCAAAGACCAGACCGTGATCGACTCGGTGCGCAATGCGCTGGAGGTCGGCTACCGCGCCATCGATACCGCGCAGATCTACGGCAATGAAGCCGAAGTCGGCCAGGCCATCGCCGAGTCGGGCGTGCCGCGTGATGATCTGTACCTGACCACCAAGGTGTGGATCACCGAGTTCAAGCGCGATGCGCTGCTGGCCAGTCTGCGTACCAGCCTCGAGAAGCTGCGCACCGACCGCGTCGACCTGGCGCTGATCCACTGGCCGTCACCGAATGACAAGGTCGATGTGCCGATGGAGGAATACCTGCCGGCACTGGCCGAGGCCAAGGCGCAAGGGCTGACCAAGGCGATCGGCATCTCCAACTTCACCATCGCGCAGACCCGCAAGGCGATCGAGATCCTCGGCGCCGAGGCCATCGCCACCAACCAGATCGAGATCCACCCGTACCTGCAGAACCGCCTGCTGGTGAAGTTCCTGCAGGACAACGGCATCCACATCACCGCCTACATGAGTCTGGCTTATGGCGAAGTGCTGAAGGACCCGGTGATCCAGGCCATTGCCGGCCGTCACCAGGCTACGCCGGCGCAGGTTGCGCTGGCGTGGGCGCTGCAGCAGGGCTTCTCGGTCATTCCGTCGTCGACCAAGCGCGAAAACCTGGCAGCCAACCTGGAAGCAGCGGCCGTACGCCTGACCGACGAAGACATGGCGCAGATCGCCAAGCTGGATCGCGGCCATCGCCTCGCGAATCCGGAAGGGCTTGCCCCGGCCTGGGATTGATCCCAACTGGGGTTACGTATCGGAATCGTAGGTGCCGACCATGGTCGGCACTGGCCTCTGGTCAGTCGATGACACATCGTGCCGACCAAGGTCGGCACCTACCAAAGGCAGAGCTATCCCTCGCCTTGCAGCAACCACCCACGCATGGCCGCACTGACCTCGTCCGGTTTCTCCATTGGTGCCAGGTGCCCGCAATCGGGCACCACCACCAGCTGCGAGTGCGGCACCAGGGCGTGCATCTCCTCGCTCACCGCCAGCGGCGTGATGCGGTCGTTTGCGCCGCAGACGATCAGCAGCGGATCGCGGTACCCGGCCAGCACATCGTGGCCATCGCGGCGCTCCAGCGCGCTCTGGCGCAGGAACACTTCGGCGCCCAACCGCGCGGTCATGTCGCGCACACGCTGCACCAGCACGTAGTCATCCAGCCGAGAAGCATCGATGTAGCTGCGCATCAGCACGTCACCGAAGCCGTGGAATTTTCCCGGCAAGCGCACGCTGGCACGTTGGCTGCGGCGCTGCTCGGCACGTTCCGGCGAATCGGCATGGATCGAGGTATCGATCAGCGCCAGCTGCAGCACGCGCTCGGGCGCGATGCGCAGGATCTGCTGAGCGACGAAGCCGCCCAGCGAGAAACCTGCCAGCGCAAAGCGCTCCGGCGCCTGCGCCAGCACGTCCTCGGCTACGCCCTGCAGGGTTTCGCCGCGAGTCTGGTCGCCCACCGTGCAATCGGCGATGTCGGCAAGATCAGCCAACTGTGAGCGCCACAGCTCGGCATCGTTGAGCAGGCCGGGTAGCAGCAACAGGGGGATACGGTCGGTCATGGGGGTATTGTCGCGCCATCACGGTGACGGAGCCATGCCGCAACGGGCGGTTGCGTTGTAGAGTCGAGCCATGCTCGACTGCGCCACAGCCAGTCGAGCATGGCTCGACTCTACAGAAAGCAACGACACGGACGCGACCATGGCAGACCCCTACAACAGCGGCTCCCCTTCCCCGCCCGCGCTGCGCTTCGACGATGCGCTGGTCACCACCGCCTTCGAGCTGCCCGGCCATCGCGTCGTGCGCAATCTGGGTGTGGTCCGCGGCATCACCGTGCGCTCGCGCTCGATCGTCGGCAATTTCCTTGGTGGTATCCAGACGATCTTCGGCGGCAACATCACCATCTACACCGAGCTGTGCGAGCAGGCCCGCGAGGAAACCTACCGCGACATGGTCAAGCACGCGCGCCAGCTCGGTGCCAACGCCATCATCGGCATGCGCTACGACGCCACCGACGTGATGACCGGGCTGACCGAGGTGCTGTGCTATGGCACGGCGGTGGTGGTGGAGCCCTTCCGTTAGCCTGGCCGTAGAGTCGAGCTTGCTCGACTGCTTCCCGATGGCGACAGTCGAGCAAGCTCGACTCTACAAGTCCGGTGCCGGCACCTCGACCTGCTGCACCGGCAGGGTCACCATCATCACCGTCGGATCGTCTGGATCCAGCCTGGTCTTGAAGCCCAGGCTCTGGCACATCGCCAGCATGGTGCTGTTCTCGCGCAGCACCTGGCCTTCGACCACGTCCAGGCCCAGCCACTTGGCGTACTCGATCATGATCGCCATCAGGCGCCAGCCGATGCCGTGGCCCTTCAGGTCCGAGCGGATCAGGATGCCGTACTCCCCGCGATGGTAGTCGGCGTCTGCGTGCAGGCGCACCGCGCCCAGCATTTCGCCGCTGCGCGGTTCGATCGCCACCAGCGCGATCGAGCGTGCGTAATCGAGCTGGGTCAGGCGCGCGATGAACTCGTGGCTGAAGTGCTTCACCGACTGGAAGAAACGCAGGCGCAGATCCTCGTCGCTGACGCGGGCGAAGAACGCACGGAACAGTGCGTCGTCCTCCGGCCGCACCGGGCGCACGAAGGCACGGCCGCCATCGGACAGCTCGATGGTGCGCTCCCACTCCTTCGGGTACGGGAACACCGAGAAACGCGGATGGCCGCGGCCCTTGTGCAGGATGCGCGACGGCGCCACCGCTACGCGGGCATCGAGGGCGAGGATGCCCTTGCCGTCGACCAGCAACGGGTTGATGTCCAGCGTGCGCACCTCGGGGATATCGGCAGCCAGTTGTGCCAGCTTCACCAGCGCCAGCGCCAGTGCGCGCTCGTCAGCCGCCGGCACGTCACCGTAAGCCTTGAGGATGCGCGAGGCGCGGGTCTGGCCGATCAGCTCATGGGCCAGGCGCAGGTCCAGCGGCGGCAGCGCCAGCGCCTTGTCATTGATCACTTCGACGGCAGTGCCGCCGCGACCGACCACGATCACCGGACCGAACGTCGCGTCATCGGCGATGCCGACGATCATTTCGCGCGCCTTCGGGCGGACGATGGTCGGCTGTACCAGCAGGCCATCGATGCGTGCATCCGGCCGCAGCTGGCGTGCGCGCGACAGGATCGCGTTGGCCGCGCTCTGCACCGCCGGCAGCGTGGACAGGTTGAGGCGCACGCCATCCACTTCCGACTTGTGCGGAATATCCGGCGAGAGAACCTTCAGTGCGACCGTGGCACCGCGCTCCAGCAGCGGCTGCGCCAGGTCCATCGCCTCGTGCGCATCGCGCGCATGCATCACCGGCGCGGACGGAATGCCATAGGCCTTGAGCAGTTCATGCGTGGCCAGCGGGTCCAGCCACTGCTGGCCGTTGGCCAGCGCGGCATCGACCAGTGCGCGCGCGGCGGCCGTGTCGACGCTGAAGTCCTGCGGCAGGCTGGGCGGCGTTTCCATCAACGCGTTCTGCGCTTCGCGGTAGCGCACCAGGTGCTGGAAGCCACGTACGGCTTCGGCCTCGGTCGGATAGGTCGGCACCCGTGCCGCGTTGAGCGTGGCGGTAGCCTGGTCGTCGTTGCCCAGCCACACCGCGAACACCGGCTTGTCGCGATGATGGCGCGGGCGCAGGCCGAGCGTGCGGGTGAGCGCTTGCGCGGCGTCCGCCGATGAGGTGAACGCGGTCGGCACGTTCACCACCATCACCGCGTCATTCTCGTTGTCGGCCAGCAGCGCTTCGATGGCCGCGGCATAGCGATCACCATCGGCGTCGACCACGATGTCGACCGGATTGCTGCGCGACCAGCCCTGCGGCAGCACCGCGTCGAGCTTCTCGACGGTGCTGTCGGACAGGTTGGCCAGCGTGCCGCGCAGCGCGATCAACTGGTCCACCGCAAGGCGACCCACGCCACCACCGTTGCTGAGGATGGCCAAGCGGCGACCGGGGAACGTCCCCAACCGACCCAGCGACTCGGCGGCGGTAAACAGTTCGTCCAGCGCCCCCACGCGCAGCAGGCCGGCGCGGTTGAAGGCCGCGCCGTACACATCATCGGCGCGGGCCAGGGCCTGCACATGGGTATCGCGGCTGCCCGGCTGCACGCGCTCGGCGCGGCCGGACTTCACCACCACCACCGGCTTGGCGCGGGCCGCGGCACGCGCGGCCGACATGAACTTGCGCGCATCCTTGATCTGCTCGACGTAGAGCAGGATGGCGCGGGTACGGTAGTCGGTGGCGAAGTAGTCGAGCAGGTCGCCGAAGTCGACGTCCATGGTGTCGCCCAGCGAGACCACGGCGGAGAAGCCAACCGAGCGCGCCACGCCCCATTCCACCAGCGCAGCGGCAATGGCCGAGGATTCGGAGATCAGGGCGAGGTCGCCGGCCTGCGGGAAGTGCGCGGCGATGCTGGCATTGAGCCGCGCATGCGGTGCGATCACACCCAGGCAGTGCGGGCCCAGGATGCGCAGGCCATGCTTGCGCGCCACCGTTTCCACCTGTTCCGACAACGAGCCCGGGCCTTCGCCCAGGTGCGCGGTGAGGATGATCGCGGCCTGCACGCCGCGTTCGGCGGCGGTACGCACTACCTGCGGCACGATCGCCGCCGGTGCGGTGATGACGACCAGGTCCGGTACCCAGTCCAGATCCTTCAACCGCTTGATCGTGCGGATGCCGTCGATCTCGGCATGCCGCGGGTTGATCCAGGCCACCTTGCCGGGGAAGCCGGTGCCGCGCAGGTTGCGCATCACCGCGCGGCCGGCCGAACGCTCACGTGGACTGCCGCCGATCACCGCGACCGACTGCGGACGGAACACGGACTGCAGGTGGTAGGTACTCATGCGCCTACGGTACCCAAAAAAGGGGACGGAGGGGATTAAGTCGTTTGTGCCTCATGTGCCTTGAACGACTTAATCCCCTCCGTCCCCTTTTGTTCTGCGTGCCGACCAAGGTCGGCACCTACCGGAGCACGGTGGCTCCGGCTTACAGCAGCGTGCCGTGCAGGATCATCGCGGCGATGCTGAAGTAGATCACCAGGCCGGTCACGTCCACCAGGGTGGCCACGAACGGGGCCGAAGCGCTGGCCGGGTCGAAGCCGAGCCGTTTCAGGATGAAGGGCAGCATCGAGCCGGACAGCGAGCCGAAGGTGACGATGCCGACCAGCGCGGCGCCGATGGTGATCGCCAGCAGGATCCAGTGCTCGCCGTAGTCGTGCAGGCCACCCAGCTGCCAGATCACGATGCGCACGATGGCCAGGCAGCCAAGGATCGCGCCCAGCACCATGCCGGTGGGCACTTCGCGCAAGGCCACCTTCCACCAGTCACGCAGGCGCAGTTCGCGCAGTGCCAGGCTGCGGATCAGCAGCGAGGTAGCCTGCGAGCCGGAGTTGCCGCCCGAACTCATGATCAGCGGAATGAACAGGGTCAGCACCACGGCGCGCGCCAGTTCATCCTCGTAGTGCTGCATCGCGCTGGCGGTCAGCATCTCACCCAGGAACAGCACGCTCAACCAGCCGGCGCGCTTGCGCAGCATCTCGAAGAAGCCGATCTGCATATAGGGCTTGTCCAGTGCCTCCATGCCGCCGAACTTGTGCGCGTCCTCGGTGGATTCCTCGATCAGCGCATCGAGCACGTCGTCGACGGTGACGATGCCAAGCATCTGCTGCTGCGCGTCGACCACCGGAATTGCCAGCAGATCGTGGCGGCGGATCAGCCGTGCTACTTCCTCCTGGTCCATCAGCGCATCCACCGTCACCGGCGGATTGACCTGGGCCACGTCCAGGATCGACTCCTCGGGCAGGCCGGTGATCAGCCGGCGCATGGTCACTACCTGCTGCAGCTGCTGGCTGGCTGGGTCCAGCACGTAGATCGCGTACACCGTCTCGCGGGTGCGCTCGACCTGGCGGATGTGCTGCAGGGTCTGCGCCACCGTCCAGCTGGCAGGCACCGCCACGTACTCGGTGGTCATCAGCGCACCGGCAGTGTTCGGTGGGTAGCTGAGCAGCTTCTGGATGGCCTGGCGGGCGTCGGTGCCCAGCAGCGGGATCAGCCGCGCGCGTTCTTCCTCATCCAGCTCGTGGACGATGTCGGTGGCGCGGTCATCGGCCATCAGGCCCAGCAGCGCCGCAGCCCGTGCCGGCGGCAGCGCGGCCACCAGTTCGCCACTGCGGTGCAGCTCCGGCGCTTCGAGCATCTTCACGGCACGCGGCAACGGCAGCGCCGCCAGCGTTTCCGCGGCGCGGGTCAGTTCCAGCGTGTTGAGGAATTCCACCGCGTCGGCGGTGTTGTAGTTCGCCAGCGGTGCGGCCAGTGCGGCGGCATCGGCCACCGGGCGCAGCAATTGCTTCTGGTTCATCGGTTTTGCCTTGTGGGGGTGCGACCTCGCGCAACACCAAGGCAGGCAAACCGTCCCGATGTCAGGCGGTGGCCATCGCTGGCGTCGAACGAGGTCGACTTCTACTGTCGCTGGACATGGGTTGGGGACTCCGGGATGCGTATGCCGACGGACGCGCCGCCAGCGGCGGGCAGTCTGGACCCGTGGGCCATGCAGGTCAACCCGGCAGCCTTGCGCAGGGCGCCTGCCCGGCAGGTTGTTCTCGTGCATACACAGGCCGGCGCGCATAATGACGCGGTGGCACTCGCCTCCCCTTCCCCCACCCGAACGGACGCACTGCGGGCTTCCCCGATGACCAGGTATTCCCATGCATAGCGGTGGTCTGGAACTGGCCCTGGTGCTGCTGCTGGCGGCGGTCATCGCCGTGCCGGTGTTCAAGAAGTTCGGCTTCGGCGCGGTGCTGGGCTATCTGGCGGCCGGTGTGGTGCTGGGCCCGGACGGGCTGGGCTTTGTGCAGGACGCCGACCGCATCCTCGGGGCCGCCGAGATCGGCGTGGTGATGCTGCTGTTCGTGATCGGTCTGGAACTGTCGCCGGCCCGCCTGAAGGTGATGCGGCGCTCGGTGTTTGGTGCCGGTGCGGCACAGGTGGCGCTGTCCGGGCTGGTGCTGGGCGGCCTGCTGCTGCTCGACCATTTCCAATGGAAGAGCGCACTGGTGGTGGGCGTGGCACTGGCGCTGTCGTCCACCGCGGTCGGCCTGCAGCTGCTGTCAGAACACAAGTCGATCAACAGCGACCATGGCCGGCTCGGGTTCGCCATCCTGCTGTTCCAGGACCTGATCGCGATTCCGCTGCTGGCGGCCATCCCGCTGCTGGGCGGGGTAAAGAACGAGACCCTGCGCTGGGAAGACGCCGCCGTGGCCCTCGGCGCGCTGGCGGTGGTGATCCTGTGCGGGCGGCCGGTGCTGCGCAGGGTATTCGGCATCATCGCGCGCACCCGCAGCCCGGAAGTGTTCACCGCCACCGCGCTGCTGGTGGTGCTGGGCACCGCCTGGTTCATGCAGGAGGCCGGCCTCAGCCCCAGCCTGGGCGCGTTCCTGGCCGGCGTGCTGCTGTCCGATTCGGAGTTCCGGCACGAACTGGAAGCGCAGATCGAGCCGTTCAAGGGGCTGCTGCTGGGCCTGTTCTTCATCGCGGTGGGCATGGGCATCGACCTCGACCGCATCGTTGCCGAGCCGTGGCTGATCGCCGCCGGCGTGGCGATCCTGCTGGTGGTCAAATTCAGCCTGCTGTACGTGATCGGGCGCATCGCAAAGCTCAGTTCACGGCACTCGCTGCTACTGGGCAGCGTGCTGTGGCTGGGCGGCGAGTTCGCCTTCGTGGTGTTCAACGAAGCGCAGCGCGCGCACCTGCTGGGCAACGCCAACCATGACCGTCTGGTGGCGATCGTCGGCCTGTCGATGGCGATCACGCCACTGCTGATGATCGCGCTGCTCAAGCTGCTCGGCCAGGAGAAGGCAACGCCGCGCGAGGCAGCCGAGGCCGACAAGGTGGCGCCGGACAACCGGCCGAAGGTGCTGATTGCCGGCATGGGCCGCTTCGGCCAGGTCATCGCGCGCCTGCTGACCGCGCAGAAGGTGCCGTTCGTGGCACTGGAAGCGAACCCCGATACCGTGGCCGACCTGCGCCGCTTCGGCAACCAGCTGTACTACGGCGACCCGACCCGGCCGGAGATGCTGCGCGCGGCCGGCGGCGAGCACATCGATGTGTTCGTGATCACCGTGGACGACCCGGAGACCAACCTGCGTGCAGTGCGCATGGTGCGCCGGCTGTACCCGGACGCGAAGGTGCTGGCGCGCGCACGCAACCGCCAGCATGCGTGGCGCCTGATGGACATGTCGGCCGAGCCGTTCCGCGAAGTGTTCGGCACCAGCCTGGAAATGAGCGGGCGCGTGCTGACTGCATTGGGTGTTGCACCTGAAGTGGCTGAACGCCACGTGCAGCGCTTCCGTGAGCACGACGAGCAGCTGCTGCGCGACCAGTACCTGGTGTACGACGACGAGGCTGCAGTGATCCAGACCTCGCGCGATGCACGCAACGACCTGATGCACCTGTTCGAGGCCGACGCGGAAAGCGACGGCAAGTAGGCGTGCCGACCAACGGTCGGCACCCACCACAGATTGCGGTAGTGCCGGCCGCTGGCCGGCAGCCTCGAAATTCCGGTGGTTTCATGAGGTTGCCGGCCAGCGGCCGGCACTACCCACTGCGGATTCCGGCAGTAGATCCACGCCATGCGTGGATGCTTTGGATTCCGGACACGATCATCCACGCATGGCGTGGATCTACTGGGTCCCGATCAGCCGTTGTCGCGCAGGAACCGCGCCATCGACGAAACGCCCGGCACGCGCGGTTCGAACTCGCCGGCAACGTCGATGAAGCCACGCATCACCGCGATCTCGCGCGGGCTGCGGTTGAGGCTGTCGCGCACTTCCGGATCGGCACCGGCGCGCAGCAGGCGCTGCACCAGCAGTGGCAGGCCGTGCAGGGCGGCCAGATGCAGCGGGCCGAAACCGCGCGGATCACGCACGTCCAGGCTCACGTCCTCGTCCAGCAGGCGCTCTACCGCCGCCATCACCACCTGCTCGTCGCAGGCGGTACCCGGCTCGGCACGCGCACCCAGCAGCAGCAGCAGCGGCGTGACCGAACCGGCGGCGGCCTGGTCCGGTTCGGCACCGGCCAGCAGCAGGGTGTCGAGCAGGGCCAGCAGGCGCGAGCGGTCGCGGGCACTGAAACCGTACAGCGCGGCACAGTGCAGCGGGCCCAGCTGCTGCGCGTCACCGGCATGCACGTCGGCACCGGCGGTGAGCAGGCGCGCGACGATGTCCGGCAGGCCCAGCGCCGAGGCCAGCATCAGCACGGTCACGCCGCCCGGCAGGCGGTGTTCCAGCTTGGCGCCGGCGTCGAGCAGGGCCGAAACGATGTCCACCTGGCGCATGCTGACCGCCGCCGACAGCGGCGTCGCGCCACTGGCAGCGGCGTGCTGCGGATCGGCGCCGCGTGCCAGCAGCAGGTCGGTTACTGCCAGATGGCCACCACCGGCCGCACGCAGCAGCGCGGTGCAGCCCTGTGCGTCGACTGCGTCGACGGCAAATCCCAAATCGATCAGGCGGCGCACCGCATCGACGTCACCGGCCATCGCAGCGGCCGGCAGATCGGCCTCGCGCAGGGTGCGGCGCGGCAACGGCCACACCCGCCAGTCGAGCCAGTCGGCCAGGTCACGGCGACCGATCGACAGCGCCACGCCCAGCGGCGTCTGCCCATCGGCGGCACGTGCTTCCGGCGAGGCACCGTGCTGCACCAGCAGCTTCAGCGCGCCTTCGCGGGCCAATGCGGTGGCCAGGTGCAATGCGGTCATGCCATGGCTGTCACGCGCTTCACGATCGACACCGGCCTTGAGCAGGGCCTGCTGCAGGCGCAGCCAGCCCAGGCGCACTGCCAGCGACAACGGCGGGTCACCCGCCGGCGAGGCCGCGAACGGATCGGCACCACGTTCCAGCAGTTCCAGCGCCAGCTGCTCCAGGCCGCGGGCGGCCTGATCGTGCTGTGCGCAGGCGGCAAGGAAGCGCGCCAGGCCACCGCGTCCGGCCGGCGACAGGCCGCGCTGCAGCATGACCTGCAGCGCCGGCACCGCATCGATGCCGCGCGACAGCAGCGCGAACATAGGCGTGTCGGAGCAGGCGTCACGCACGTAGGGATCGGCGCCGTGGCCCAGCAGCCAATCGACCGCACGCGGCTCCAGTGCCAGCTCCGGATCGAGCAGCAGGCCACCCAGTTCTTCCGGCTGGCACAGCTTGGCCAGCGCGGCCATGCCATCGGTGTTGCCGAAGCCCAGCGCTTCGCGCAGCAGGGTCAGCGGCGGACGGTCCGGCAGCAGGCCACTGGCGCTGGCGGCTTCGCCGCGCTCGGCCAGGCCATCACTGACGGCGGCCGGCAACGGATAGGACGGGTCCAGCAGGGCCACAATCGCCCAGCGACCGGCTTCGGCGGCGTAGTCCACCGCACGGCGGCCAACCGGATCGGTGGCATCGGCGGCGATGCCCAGCTCGACCAGGCGCTTGATCAGCAATGGCGAGACATCCTCGGCCATCGCCGCCAGCTGCACCGCATTGCGGCCTTCGCCGTCCACCGCAACCAGATCCGGCTTGTGCGGCAGCAGATGCTCGACCACGGCAGCGCGGCCGGCACGGGCCGCTTCCAGCCACGGCGTACGGCCCAGCGCATCGCGCGCTTCCAGATTGGCACCGGCACCCAGCAGCACGCCGATGATCTCGACGTGGCCAGCCAGTGCGGCCTCATGCAGCGCGCTGCGGCGCTGGCGATCACGCGCGTCAGCCCGCGCCTTGTGCTTGAGCAGCAGCTGCACGCCGGCCGGATCGTCGTCTTCGGTGGCGGCCGCGGCCAGCAACACCGGGGTGCCTTCGGCCGGTTCGCTGCGCGCACCACGCTCCAGCAGGAAGCGGGCCAGGCGCCAGTTGCCGACCTGGCAGGCCACGGCCAGCGGCGACCAGCCCTCGTTGTTCAGCGCGTCGACTTCGGCGGCGGCATCGCGCAGCAGCGCGGCCACGCCCGGGTCGGAACTGCGCGCCGCATGGTGCAGCGGGGTGTTGCCATCGCTGTCGATGGCACGCGAATCGGCACCGTTGGCGAGCAGGGTCATCACCGCTTCGGGACGGCCGTGCCAGCTGTCGCGGGTGGCGGCCAGCAGCGGGGTCATGCCCCGGTGCGGCGCATTCACATCGACGCCGCGGGCGATCAGTTCGCGCAGCAGGCGCAGGTCCGGCAGCACCGCGGCCAGCACCGCCAGGCTGCGCTGGTCGCGCCAGTTCGGGTCCGGCAGCGCATACGGATCGGCACCGGCCTGCAGCAGCTGCAGGCCCCGGTCGATGCGACCCTGGCGGGCGGCTTCATACAGGGCCGGGGTCAGCTCCTGCGGCGCCATCGCCTCCAGCGGCGCGGTTTCGGCCGCAGCGGCGAACATCGGTTCGTGCTCGTTGCCGGCGCTGGCCAACGGGCTCGCGCGCAGCGACACCAAGGGTGCCGGCGCCACCCGCTGCAGCAGCAGGTGCAGTACGGGAGACAGCAGCACCACCGCCAGCGTGGCGGGCCAGCGCGCGCCTTCCGGCAACAGGCCCGGCCAGGCCGGCAGCACCACCAGCGCGGCCAGCGCGATCACCAGCGCGGCGACACCAAGACCGCGCCAGGCGGTCAGGTCGCGTCCGGCCAGCGCCTGCCAATGCTGGGCGAGATTGCCATCCAGGCGTTCGACATCGTTCCACAGCGGCCAGGTGCGCCAGGCCGCCAGCAGGCCGGCACTGACCAGCACGCTCAGGCCCAGCACCGCGGCCAGGCTGCCGCTGTCACGCAGCGCCGCCAGCGGCCAGGCCAGCAGCAGCGCCAGCAACAGCGGCGCTGCCGTCCACAATGCCAGCAGCGCCGGCAGGTCCTGGCGCGCGACGATCTTCAGCGGCAGCAGCGCGCGGCTGCGACGCCACCACGACACACCCAGCGCGAACGCCGGCTGCGCCAGTGCAGCAAGGATGGCACCCGGAACGCCGCCCACGGCGGCGCCAAGCGCCAGCACGGCACCCACGGCGAAGGCGATCGACAGGGCGCGCGGACGGGACGTGTCAGTCATAGTGGCGCGGCATCAGGCTGGCCACCGATGGCGGCACCTGCAGGTAGAACCCGCGCTCGCTCATTTCGCTGCGGACCTTGTCCGGATCGGCCTGGGCCAGGCGGCGCTGGGCATCCAGGGCCACGTCCAGGACGAAGGCGAGCGTCCCCAGCGAGGTGAGCAGCGGCGCAGGCAGCGCGCTGAAATCATCGCGACGGGGAACGTAGACGTAGGTGTCCGGCTTGAGTTGGCTTTTATAGACGTAGGCGTGCATGTCCGCGGGACGATAACCCGGGAAGAGCCATGATTGTGTCGGAAAGCCGACACCGGGGAAAGCCGTCAGCCGACGATGGCGGCGTGATCGGCGGCGTTTCCGCGGCAGGATTCAGCAATGTGGCGGCGGCGTTCAGCCAACGCCGCCGCCACACGGGCGCTTACTTGACCTTGGCGTAGGTGCCCTTCAGCGCGACACCGGCGAGGATCGCACCGGCATAGCATTCGTAGTTGGTGCTGCTCTTGAACTCGTTCTTCTTGTAGTAGCTGACGATGTCGACCACGGCGTTGGCGCCGCGCGACCTGGCACCGTCCTGCAGCGCGCGCAGCGCCGACAGCGCGACCCAGCGGCAGGCCTCGGCATCGCTCTTGTTGGCGGCGTTGGTCTTCTTGTTGGTCACGTCTTCGCCCAGGCGCTGCTGCACGCTGACCGGCTGGCCGGCCAGGTAGAAGCGGACGCTGCCGTCGATGCCGGCGTCCTTGGCAGCCTGCGAACTGACCAGTTCCTGCAGGGACTGCTCCACGCGGGTATCGCGGGCAGAAGCGGTGGAGGCCAGGGCCAGCAATGCGGTGGCCGTGGCGATCATCAGGGTGCGGCGCATCGGAACATCTCCTTGTCGAGGGTGCGGGTAGGTTGCGGGAACAGCGGCGGTGGGGCGGTGGATCACTCGCGCCAGCGGCGGAACACCAGCGAGGTGTTGATGCCACCGAAGGCGAAGTTGTTGCTCATCACGTACTCAGCCTGCAATTCGCGACCTTGGCCGGTGATGAAGTCGAGCTGGCCGCAGCGTGGATCGACCTCGGCCAGGTTCAGGGTGGGCGCGAACCAGCCGGCGCGCATCATCTCGATGCTCATCCAGGCCTCGAACGCACCACAGGCGCCCAGCATGTGGCCGACGTAGCTCTTCAGCGAGCTGATCGGCATGCGGCTGCCGAACACCTGCGCGGTGGCCTGGGTCTCGGCGATGTCACCGTGGTCGGTGGCGGTGCCGTGGGCGTTGACGTAGTCGATCTGCGCCGCGTCCAGCCCGGCATCCTCCAGCGCCAGGCGCATGGCCTGGGCCATGGTGTCGGCACTGGGCTGGGTGACGTGCTGGCCATCGCTGTTGGTGCCGTAGCCGACCACCTCGGCAAGGATGGTGGCGCCACGTGCCTGCGCGTGCTCCAGGTCTTCCAGGATCAGCGTACAGGCACCCTCGCCCAGCACCAGGCCATCGCGGCCGGCATCGAACGGGCGCGGCGTGGTCTGCGGCGCATCATTGCGCACGCTGGTGGCGAACAGGGTGTCGAACACTGCCGCGGCAGTGGCATCGAGCTGCTCGGCACCGCCGGCCACCATCACCGTCTGCTTGCCGCTGCGGATCGCTTCGTAGGCCGCGCCCACGCCTTGGCTGCCCGAGGTGCAGGCACTGGAGGTGGTGTAGACGCGCCCGGACAAACCAAAGAACACACCGATGTTGACCGGCGCGGTGTGGCTCATCATCTTCAGGTAGGTGGTGGCACTGATGCCGTCGGTGGTGAACTCGTTGAGCATGCGGCCGAATTCACCGGTGGCCTCGTGGCTGCCCGAGGACGAACCGTAGGCCACGCCGGTACGGCCACTGCGCAGCACCGGGTGCTCGTGCAGGCCAGCCTCGCGCAGTGCCACCTCGGTGGCGCGCACCGACATGATCGCGACCTTGCCCATCGAGCGGGTGGTCTTGCGGTTGTAGTTCGGCGGCAGCTCGAAGTCCTGCGCCGGCGCGGCCAGCTTGGTGTTCAGGCCGGCATAGACATCCCATTCGGGCATCGTGCGCACGGCATTGCGGCAGCTGCGCAGGTGCGCTTCGATGGTGGGCCAGTCGTGGCCGAGCGGACTGATGGCGGCCGCACCGGTGACCACCACGCGACGATCGGCAGCCATCAGAGCATGCCTCCGTTCACCGAGATCACCTGGCGGGTGATGTAGCCGGCCGGCTCGGACAGCAGGAACGCCACCGTGGCCGCCACTTCGTCGGGACGACCGACGCGGCCGGCGGGAATCAGCTTGAGCGCGTGTTCGATCACTTCATCGTTGAGCATTTCGGTCTCGATCAGGCCCGGGGCCACGCAGTTGACGGTGATCTGGCGGCTGGCCAGTTCCAGCGCCAGCGCCTTGGTGGCACCGATGATGCCGGCCTTGGCGGCACTGTAATTGACCTGGCCGCGGTTGCCGGCCAGCCCGGACACCGACGACAGGGTGACGATGCGGCCCGGCTTGCGCCGCCGCACCATCGGCATGATCAGCGGATGCAGCACGTTGTAGAAGCCATCCAGGTTGGTGTGGATGACCTGGTCCCAATCCTCCGCCGACAGCGCCGGGAAGGCGCCATCACGGGCAATACCGGCATTGCAGACCACGCCGTAGTACGCGCCGTGCGCTTCGACATCGGCCTCCAGCGCGGCGCGTGCGGCCTCGCGGTCGGCTACGTCGAACGCCAGCACGCGGGCCTGCTGGCCCAAGGCCTGGATCTCGGCCATCACGGCCTGTGCCTCTTCCAGGCGGCTGCGGCAATGCACCACCACGTCGAAGCCATCGCGCGCGATGCGCAGCGCGATGGCCCGGCCGATGCCCCGGCTGGCGCCGGTCACCAGCACGCTTCGATTCCCTGTCATGCCTGTCCACTCTCCAGATAGGCCATCGCGTCGGCCGGTTCGAACACCGACACGTTGGCTGTCGCCCATTCGTCCTCGCCCGCCAGGATGCGGCAGGCGAACATCCCCAATCCATTGTCACCCAACAGCTCGCAGCGCGCCTGTACGCGCAGCCGCGAACCGCTGGGGAAGCTGCTGCGCGCGCTGCTGTAGCGGCGGCTGCCGAGCAGGAAGCCCAGCTGCGGCGGCTTGCCGGCCGCACGCGCGCGGCAGCCGGCCCAGGCCGCGATGGCCTGCGCCATGTATTCGATGCCGACCCACGCCGGCACTTCGCCGTTCTCCACGAACAGGCCGGATTCGGGCACCACCAGTTCAGCCTCGAGAGTGTCCTGGTCCCACTGCGTGATGCGCTCCAGCAGGCACATGTCCTGGCGGTGCGGCACCACGTCCTCGATCGCGTACAGCGTGTTCATCGACGCTCCAGTGCCAGCACGGCATTGCTGCCGCCGAAGGCGAACGAATTGCTCAGCACCCGCCGCGGCGCCTGCGCCAGGCGGGAGCCCGGCGCGACCAGCGGCAGCACCGGCAGTGCGGGGTCGGGCACGCCGTCCCACCAGTGCGGTGGCAGCTGCTGCTGCGGGTTCTCGGCCAGCAGGATCCAGCACAGCGCCGCCTCGATCGCGCCCGAGGCACCCAGCGTATGGCCGGTCAGCGGCTTGGTCGAACTGGCCGGCACGCCATTGCCCAGCACCTGCGAGACCGCCAGGCTTTCCATCGCATCGTTGTGCCCGGTGGCGGTGCCATGCAGGTTCACGTAATCCACTTCGTCGGCGCCCCAGCCGGCGCGCAGCAGCGCCTGCTGCAGGGCGTCGATGGCCCCCATCCCCTGCGGATCGGGGGCGGACATGTGATGGGCATCGGCCGATTCGCCCCACCCGGCCAGGCACACCGGACCCGGCTCGCGGGTAAGCAGGAACAGCGCGGCGCCCTCGCCGATGTTGATGCCGGAGCGGTGCTGCGAGAACGGATTGCAGCGCAGGGCCGACACCGATTCCAACGCGCTGAAGCCGGCCACGGTGAAGCGGCACAGCGAATCGGCACCGCCGGCAATCACCGCATCGACGATGCCGGCGCGCAGCATGCGCGCGGCCGACATCAGCGCCTTGGCGCTGGACGAGCAGGCGGTGGACAGGGTCCATGCCGGCCCCTGTGCACCACTGCGCTGGCGCACGAACTGCGCGGCGGTGCCCATTTCCTGCTGGGCGTAATCGAAGCCCTGCGGCCACTGGCCCTGTTCGGCGTGGGTGCGCAGGGCCTGCTCGGATTCACCAATGCCCGAGGTGCTGGTGCCCAGCACCACCGCCACACGCTCGGCACCATGGCGGGCGATCGCGGCGGCCACCGCTGGTGCGATCTGCGCCAGTGCCACGTCCAGCAGGGCGTTGTTGCGCCCGCGCAGGGCCACCGGCAGGTCCTCCAGCGCCGGCAGCGGCGTGCGCACCTCTCCCAGCGCCAGGGTGCGCCCCGGCAGCAGGCTGTCGTTGTCGCTGAGCCCGCCCGGCACATCGGCGAACATCGCCGACGCGACCGCGGCGCGGCCATCGCCGAGCGCGCAGACCACGCCCAGGTCGTTCAGGTAGATCGGTGCACTCATCGGTCCTGCCCGGCCATGTCGATCGATTCGATGCGCAGCGCATAGCCTTCGGCGCGGTTGTCCAGCTGCACGCTGCCATCGTCCAGGCGCTGCAGCTGCAGCCACACCGTGCCGTCGCGCGACAGGCTGCGCTGCCGGCCGTCATCGCTGACCTGCCAACCTGCCGGCAACGCGGCGGCAATGGCCGCGGTCGGCCACAGCGCGAACTGCAGGTCATCCAGCACGCGCTCGGCACGCACCTGCGGCGGCAGCCACGGTGCGCGCTGCTGGGTCAGCTGCTGGCCGTCCCACTGCAGGCGCACGCCGGTCTGGCCCATCGCCTGCACCGCCAGCTGCACCTGCTGCGCATCGGCTTCCAGCAGAGCATCCAGGTCGCGCTCATGCGTACCGAAACGGAAATGCAGCTGCTGCTGCAATGCCAGCGGCGCCGGCAGGCTGGCCGGCGACAGGCGCAGCGGCGGCAGTTCCACCAATGGCTTGGGCATGCGGCCGGCACAGGCGGCCAGCACCAGGCACAGCAGCACGGCCGCGGTACGGGCGATCAGGCGCTGCACAGCTGCTCCAGCACGCGCATGCGGCGGCCGCTTTCGTCGGCCACATACGGGTTGTTGGTGTCCCAGGCGTAGCCGGCCAGGATGGAACTGATCATGTCGCGCACTTCGGGCTGCTGCTGCGGGTGGTAGATGATCTTCTGGAAGCCGCCCTCGTACCAGCTTTCAACGAAGCGGCGGAAGGTCTTCACGCCGGCACGCAGCGGGATCGAGAATTCAGCTTCCCAGTCGACGGTTTCACCGGCATAGCGGCGCGCCAGGCATTCGCTGGCCAGCTGCGCGGACTTGAAGGCAATGGTCACCCCGGACGAGAACACCGGGTCGAGGAACTCGCCGGCGTTGCCCAACAACGCGTAGCCCGGGCCCCACAGCGAGCTGACATTGGCCGAGTAACCCGTGATGCGGCGCACCGGCAGCACCGCCCATTCGGCATTGGCCAGCAGGCGGGTCAGGTTGGGGTCCTCGCCGACGATGGCCTGCAGCTTCTGCAGGTCGTCTCCTTCGTAGCGTTCGAAGAACGACGGCTCGGCGACCACGCCCAGCGAGCAGCAGCCGTTGGAGAACGGGATCGTCCAGTACCAGACGTCGATGTGCTCGGGATGGGTGGTGATCAGGATCTTGTTGCGATCGAAGTCCGCTTCGGCCGGAATGTTGTCGCGCACGTGGCAGAAGATCGCCCCGCGCACCGGGAAGTTGGACGGCGATTCCAGCTGCAGCAGGCGTGGCAGCAGGCGCGCGAAGCCGGATGCATCGAGGATGAAATCGGCCTCGATGCGGTACTCGCTGCCGTCCGGACGACGCACGGTCACCGCTGGCTGCTCGCCCGGCTCGACCGCAAGTACTTCATCACCGAAGCGCAGCGTGGTGCCCATGCGCTCGGCACCGCGCGCCAGCACGTTGTCGAAGTCGGCGCGCTGCACCTGGTAGGTGGTGCCCCAGCCTGGCGAGAACTTCTTCCTGAAGTCGAACGCGGTGCGCGCCTCGCCATGCACGAAGGCGGCGCCGTTCTTGTGCTGGAAGCCCGCTTCGACCACGTCCTGCAGCAGGCCTGCCGCTTCGATGTACTCCATGCTCTGCGGCAGCAGGCTTTCACCGATCGAGAAGCGCGGGAACTGCTGACGCTCCAGCATCAGCACCTGGCGACCCTGCTGGCGCAGCATCGCGGCGGCCACCGAGCCGGCCGGGCCCGCACCGATGATCAGGATTTCAGTACGTTCGACAGCATCCACAGCAGTATTCATCGGTGCGTCCTTGTTGCTCGATCAAGTGGAAAGAAGGAAGTCGGGAAACAGGCTCAGGCCGACGGCAGGTCGTGCGGCGGCGGCCTGAACAGCGGCGAGATCAGCCAGACCAGGCCGATGCCGAACAGCAGGGTCAGGCCGAACGCGCGCAGCGCCGGGGTCTGCGACAGGCCCAGCAGGCCGAACGACAACCAGGTGCTGGCCGCGCCCACGCACACCGCCAGCCAGGCGCTGGCATCGCCACGGTGCTCGATCAGGAAGATGCCGTAGTCGATGCCCATGCCCAGCAGCAGCATCAAAGCCAGTACGTTGAACAGCTGCAGCGGCTGGCCGAACAGGCCCAGCAGGCCCAGGGTCAGCGCACCGGCAATCAGGGTCGGCGCGAACACGCGCCAGGCCTGGCGGCGGTAGCGCAACCACAGCGCGCCGAACACCAGCGCGATGCCGACCAGCAGCAGCCCACCCATCAGCTTGCGGTAGTGGCCCAGCAGCGTGGAGAAGTCGGCAGTACGGTCCACCCAGCGCACGCCCGGCAGGCCTTCGACCGCACCTTGCAGGGTGGCCAGCGCATCGGCGCGCGACAGGTCATCGACCATCACCACGCTGATCATCTGCCCACCGACCTCACCCACCCACAGGTGACGGAACGGCTGCGAGGCCGGCGAGGCCAGGAAGGCTTCGGCGCTGAGCGGCGCTGCCGCGAACTGCGGCCGCTGCAGCGGCTCGCCCACGGCCTCGGACACGGCCGACAGCACGCCCGGTTCCACCTTCGCGGTCAGCGCGGCATCGGCCTGCTGGCGCGACGGCGACGGCAGCCAATCGCTGATCGCGCGATAGCCACCAATGCGCTTGTCGTTGGCCAGTACACGCAGGCGTTCGGTCAGCGCTTCTTCGCGCTGCAGCAGCTGCGCGGCATCGGCACCCTGCACCAGGTAGAACTGCGCCGGGCTGGGCATGCCCAGCAACTGGCTCAGGCGGATCTGCTGCGCCATCAATGCCGGCGGCGACGACTGCAGGCTGCGCAGGTCGTCGTTGCTCTGCAGGCGCGCGATGCCGATGGCAGACAGTGCCAGCGTGATCACCACGAACATCGTCACCGCGCGGCGGCCATGCAGGCGCGGGAAACGCTCCAGCGTGTTGCCCAGCCACTGCGAGAAACGGGTCTGGCGGATCTCGCCACCATCCAGCCACGGGAACCAGAAGATCACCGTGAGGAAGGCGGCAGCCAGGCCGACCACCGAGAACAGCGCCATCTGGCGCAGGCCCGGGAACGGGGCCAGGCCCAGGGCCAGGTAGGCCAGTGCGCTGGTCAGCAACGCCAGCCACAGGCCCGGCAACAGGTGCCGCAGCAGCTTCCAGCGACGATCGGCCGGCTCGGCCTGGCGCGAAGCGAACCAGTGGATGCCGTAATCCTCGGCCACGCCCACCAGCGATGCACCGAACACCAGGGTCAGCACGTGCACCTTGCCAAACACCAGCACGGTCACTGCCAGCGCCACGCCACAGCCGATCAGCAGTGAGGCCGCCACCAGCAGGATCGGCCGCAGCGAGCGGAATGCCAGCCACACCAGCAGCAGCACCGCCGCCAGCGACCCCCAACCGATGGTGTTGATCTCCTGGTTGGCCTGCACCGCGGCGGCCTCGGCATGCAGCGGCACGCCGGCGTGCAGGATTTCCAGCTCCGGCGCCGCTGCCGTGGCGGCCTGCCCGGCGCGTTCCAACAGGCCATCGAGATGGCGCTCGCCATCCAGCTGGAACGCCGAACCCGGCGTATCGAACTGCAGCACGGCCCAGTGCCTGCCCTCGGCTTCAAGCAGGCCGTCATCGCCCAACCGCAGCCCCGACCCCTGCGCCTGCTGCTGCCACCACTGCGGCCACAGCGACAACGGGTCCTGCCGCCAGTCGGTCAGGCGCGGCGCGCCCATCGGGCCGTACAGCGCGGCCAACGCCTGTTCGGCCAGCGCGCCCGGCTCGCTGCCCTGCAGCTGCTCGCGCTGGGCCGGGGTCAACAGGCGGTCACGGTACGGCGCGTAGAACGCGCGCGCCTCATCGAACCAGCCTTCGATCGAGCCGCTGGGTACCAGCAGGGCGTGATCGGCGTCCTTGGCCATGGCCGCGGCAAAAGCCGCCTGCGCACGCTTGGCGGCGGCGCCGTCCTTGCTGCCCAGCAGCACCACCACCTGCCGCGAGCTGCCGTCGGCGATGCGCCGGGTGACATCGCTCAACAGGCGGTCGTGCGCATCCTGCGGCAGCAGGGCGAGGATGTCGGTGTCGATCCGCGATTGCTGGCTCCACAGCTGCCACTGCTGTGCGCCCAGCGCCAGCAGCACCAGCAGCCAGGCAATGCCCAGCCAGTGCCACCAGCGCCGCAACCGGTCCGGTGCGTTCGATGCCACGGCCTCACTCAAAGCGGCGGGCCTCGTCGGCATTGAGCGTGGCCGGCGCCTCGCTCAACGCGCTGAACTGGATCTGCGTGCGGTCCTTGTTGGCCTCGACGATCTCGACCTGGCGCACGTAGCGGTCGCCCTGCAGGGTCAGCGATTCGAAGGCCTTGGCCAGCATCGCCGACTTCGGCGTCAGGCGCAGCCGCCAGCCCTGCCCTTCACGGCTGGCCGCCACGTTGAACTGGCTGGACAGTGCCTGCACGTCGCCACTCATCAACGCGAACATGATCGCATTCACTGAACGCATCGCCGGCTGCTGCCGCGCGTCCAGTTCGACGCGGGTGCTGCCATCACGCTGCCGGCTGAGGATGCGGTCGGCGGTGACCACTACTTCCGAGGGGAACGGCTTGAGCGTGGTCCAGATCACGCCGTGCTGGCGCGCGACCACGAACCGGCCCTGCGAGCGCAGCGGGTTCCTGAAGCCACTCACCTGCTTTTCCTGGCTGAACTGGCCACGCAGCACATCCGGCCGCGCCACCGCTTGGGTAATCGCATCGATGGCAGGGTCGGCCGCCTGCACCAGTGGTGCGGCCACCAGCAGCAGCGCGCACAGCAGCGCATGCGCGAAACGGTTCGCTCGGTTCATGGCGCAGGCACTCCCAGACGTTCCCACAGTACCGGCGGGCACTGGTACAGCTTTTCCTTGCTGGCCGCGTCCACCGCGACCTGGATGGTCATCGCCCGGGTCAGCACCTGACCGCTTTCCGCATCGAGGATTTCGTACTCGATCTTCAGCCGGTTCTCCCATTCCACGATGCGCGCGACCACGCGCAGCGCCTGGTTGAACAGCAGCGGGCGCACGTACTTCACCCGCGCATCGACCACCGGCCACAGGTAGCCTGATTCGAGCATCTGCGGGTAGTCGTAGTCGTAGCGACCGAGCAGCGCGCAGCGCGCGATCTCAAAGTACTTGAAGTAGTTGCCATGCCAGACCACGTTCATCGGATCGCAGTCATGGAAGGCGGGGGTCAACGCAATCTCGCCAACCCGTTCGATAGCCTCATTCACCGGCATACAGCTCCCAACGTTGCGCGCGGATCTCCACCAGCAGTTCCCGCAGTTCGCGATCCAGCGCGCGGTCTTCTTCAACCAGGGCAATGCGCTGCCCCAGGTCGGCGTACATGTCGGCCAGACTGCCATGCAGCTGCGCGTTCATGCCAACCCGTTCGCGCAGCGCCAGGCCCTGGCGGGCGGCGACCAGCATCGCGGCCACCACCTGTTCAGTCAGCTCGATCACGCGCAGGCAATCGCGCGCGGCAATGGTGCCCATGCTGACCTTGTCCTGGTTGTGGCATTCGGTGGAGCGCGAGAACACGCTGGCCGGCATGGTCTGCTTCAGCGCTTCGGCGGTCCACGCCGAAACGCTGATCTGCAGCGCCTTCAGGCCATGGTTGATGGCCGCGCGCGGGCCGGTGGCCGCCGACAGGTTGGCCGGCAGGCCGTGGTTGTAGCGGGCGTCGACCACCAGCGCCAGCTGCCGGTCGAGCAGATCGGCGACGTTGGCCACGGTGTTCTTCAGGGTGTCCATCGCCAGCGCGATGTGGCCGCCGTAGAAGTGGCCGCCGTGCAGGATGCGCTCGCCGTCGGCATCGATCAGCGGGTTGTCGTTGGCGCTGTTCAGCTCAGTTTCGATCAGCTGGCGCAGGAACGGCAGGCTGTCTTCCAGCACGCCGATCACATGCGGTGCGCAGCGCAGCGAATAGCGGTCCTGCAGGCGCTGTTCATTGCGCGGCGGGCGTTCGCTGTGCAGGTCGCTGCGCAGGCGCGCGGCGATGCGGCCCTGGCCCGGGTGCGGCTTGGCCGCGAACAGGGTTTCGTCGAAGTGATGCGCGTTGCCGTCGCTGGCCAGCACGTTGAACGCGGTCAGCCGCGTGGCCATGCGCGCCAGGTAATCGGCGCGCTGCCAGGCCAGGCAGGCCAGGCCGGTCATCACGGCGGTACCGTTCATGATCGCCAGGCCTTCCTTCGGCCGCAGCTTCAGCGGGGTCATGCCGATCTTCGCCAGCACATCCGCCGCCGGCTGCACGCGGCCGTCGTGCAGCACCTCGCGCTCGCCGCACAGTACCGCGGCCACGTACGACAGCGGGGTCAGGTCACCGCTGGCACCCACCGAGCCTTCGGCCGGAATCATCGGCAGCACGTCGTGCTGCAGCAGCGTGGCCAGGCCCTCCAGCAGCGGCACGCTGACACCGGACATGCCGCGCACCAGCGAGGCCAGGCGCGCGGCCAGCACCGCACGGGTCTCGACCGGGTCCAGGTAACGGCCCAGGCCACAGCCGTGGTACGTGTACAGATGGTGCGGCAGCTCAGCCACCAGCGCCGGCGGGATGTTCACCGTGCACGAGTCGCCGTAGCCGGTGGTCACGCCGTAGATCACGCCGTCCTCGCGCAGCAGGCGGTCGAGGAAGTCGGCACCGCGCTGGATGTGCGCGCGGAACGCCGGCGCCTCGCTCAGTGCGGCCTCGCACTGGCGCTGGGCCAGGGCAACCACGTCTTCAATGGTCAACGGTGCATCGCCAAAGCGGCACACGGGTACGGCGTCAGTCGTCATGCGGAGCCTGATCCCAGAAGGGGAAGAAGTTGAACCAGTCCAACGGGGACTGGATGACCTGGAGTTCCAGCCAGCGCGCGAAGCGCTGTGCCTGTTCGGCCAGTGCGGCATCGCGCGAGCCACGTGGCAGCGCGATGCGTTCGGCGAACTGTTCGAATGCCACGCGGTAGCCCTCGCCCTGGTGCAGGCAGGCCATCGTGTAGACCGGGCAGCCCAGCGCGGCAGCGAGCACGTAGGCGCCGATCGGGAACGGCGCGCGGTGGCCAAGGAAATCGGCGGTGACGCTGCGGCCGCCCTGCACCGGCGTGCGGTCGCCGACGATGGCGACGAAGCCACCGGCCGCCACGCGCTCGGCCAGCATCATTGCCGTGGCCGGGCCCATTTCGGTTACCTGCACCAGCTCCACCGCCGCCAGCGGGTCCAACCGCTGCAGCAGGCGGTTGAAGCGCTGCGCATGCGCGGTGTGCACCAGCACAGTGATGCGGAACCCAGGCACCTGTTCGGCCAGCACCTGGCACAGTTCCAGGCAGCCGATGTGCGCGGTCAGGATCAGCCCGCCTTCGCGGCGCGCGATCTTTTCCAGCACCAGGTCGCGATGCAGGTGGATGCGTTCGGCCGGATAGCGTCCGCCCAGGCCGAGGATCTTGTCCAGCATCGTGTCGGCAAACGCGAAGAAGTGGCGCAGGCTGTCACCCCGGGTCGGCGCGCGACCCAGCGCACCGCTGTGCGCCTGCAGGCGCTGCAGGTACTGCATCGAGGCCTGGCGGCCAACGCGGTTGCCCAGCCAGTGGCAGGCCACCACCGGCCACACGCACAGGCGGAACGGCCAGCGCCCGAACCAGCGGTGCACCCAGCACAGGAACAGCACGCCGGCCACCGAGGTGGATTCGCCGATGTCGGCCCAGTGCGGGGCCCCCTGCGCGGCCGCCATCTCAGCCCTGCCCCCGCAGGCGGCGCCACAGCAGGCGCGGTGCGCGCCAGAGCATGCCGAAGAACAAGCGGGTGTGCATGCGGCTGATGCGCACGTTGTCGCGCCACACATCGAAGTGCGAGACGCCATCGGATGGATAGGTCACGCGCGTGGCCAGGTGCTCGACCGGCAGGTGCCGCCAGTACAGGCGCACCATCACTTCGGTATCGAAATCCATGCGCCGGCCGATGGTTTCTTCACCGATCAGGCGCAGCACCGGCGGCAGCGGATACACGCGGAAGCCGCACATGGTGTCGCGCAGATGCAGCGACAGCGTGTTGATCCAGACCCAGATGTGGGTCGCGTAGCGGCCATACAGGCGCGCCTTGGGAACGCTGGCGTCGTAGGCCGGAATGCCACAGATCACCGCCTCGGGATGGGCGCGCGCCGCTTCGATGAAGCGTGGCAGGTCAGCGGTGTCGTGCTGGCCGTCGGCATCGATCTGCAGCACGTGGCTGTAGCCTCGCGCGCCGGCTTCGGCGAAACCGGCCAGCATCGCCCCGCCCTTGCCCTGGTTAACGTCCAGGCGCAGCAGGTCGACGCCCTGGCGCTGTGCCAGCGAACGCAATGCTGCCGCGCACGCCTCATGCGAGCCATCGTCGATCAGCAGGCATGGCAGGCCGGCGGCCTGCACGCCGTTGACCACCGCCGCGATGGCGTGCTCGTGGTCGTAGACGGGAATCACCACCAGTGGCGCGAACGCGGCACCGGCAACGGCCGGATCAGTCCGCATCGGCGAAGACCACTTTGCCGCTGGCATGCACACCGTGGCTGGAGGTGTAACGGAAGGCCATCACGTTGCGTGCGGCATCCCAGCCCAGCTGCAGGGTCAGCTCATCGCCCGGGCGGGCCACGTGCTGGAACTTCACCGCATCCATGCGCAGGAACACTGCCGGCATGGCGAACACCTGGCGGCCAAACCGCACCGCCCAGTCCAGCTGCGCCACGCCGGGCAGGATCGCCGCCTGCGGGAAGTGGCCCTGGAACGGCCGCAGCGCCGGGTCCAGGGTCATCCGCAGCGTGGCGCTGGCCGCATCGCGGTGATCCCAGACCGGCACCGGCATCAGCGGCTGGAACAACGCTGCCAGTGCCGCCTGGGTGACCTTGCCCTGTGCGTTGATCGGCAGCGCCGGCACCAGCCGCCAGCGGCGCGGCCGGGTGACCGCGTCATGAGCCTGTGCCAGGCGTGTGCCAAGGCGCTGGCCCAGCGCGCGGCGCGCGGCCTCACCGCCCTCCAGCAGCGTCGGGTCGGCCGGTACCACCACCGCGGCCAGCTGCTCGCGCTGCCCGGGCAGCACCAGCACGCGCACGTCATCCACTTCGGCGTCTTCGCGCAACGCACGTTCCAGTGCATCCAGCGAAACGCGGCGCTCTTCAATCTTGACGATGCGGTCGGCGCGGCCCAGCAGGCGGAAGCGGCCATCGGCCAACGCTTCAACGCGGTCCTGGGTACGCCACCAATCCGGGGTTTCCAGATGTGCGGAGGCCACCGCCAGGCAGCCCTCCTCGATGCGCCACTGCACGCCGGGCAGCGGCTGCCACGGCGGCAGGTCGGTGTCCCAGCGGCGCCAGGCGATGCCGCCGGTCTCGCTGCTGCCATAGACCTCGGTCGGTGCCACGCCGAGCCACTGCCGCACCTGGCGTGCGGCTTCTTCCGGCAGCGGGCCGCCAGAGGAGAATACCGCGCGCAGGCGGCCATGCAGGCTGGCCCAGTCGAGCTGCTCGGGCAGGCGCTTGAGGTGGGCCGGGGTCGCGACCAGCACCGTATCGGTACCGGCCAGCGCACCCACCAGATCTTCGTGGAAGAACCGGCGTGGATGGATCAGGCGGCCGGCAGCCAGCGGCCACAGCACGCGGAACAGCAGGCCATAGATGTGCTGGTGCGACACCGTGCCATGCACCTGCACGCCTTCCAGCTGTGTGCCGAACGCAGCCTGCAGTGCGTCCACCTCGCGCGTCAGCTGGTCCATGCGCTTGTTGATCGCACTGGGCTGTCCGGTGCTGCCGGAGGTGAACACGCACAGCTCGCAGGCGCGCTCGTCCAGCGCCTGAAGACCCTCGTCCGGTGCGGCGTCCAGCGCCGCCAACGGACGATAATCGGCGGACACGTCGCCTGCGAAACCACTCACCTGCGGCTGCAGCGCCTGCAGCGTGGCCGGCAGATTGTCGGCAGCCAGGAACACCCGCTTGCCGGCATGCCAGGCACCGAACAACGCAGCGGCAAAGGCCACCGCATCATCGAAATACAGGGCCCAGTCACGGCCTGCGGCCGCCGCAAACGCGGCGCGCCAGGCCAGTACGCGCTGGCGGAAGCGGGCGTGGTCGATCACCTCGCCATCGCAGACGCCAACACTTCGATGCGGCCGCGCCTCCAGCAGCAGTCGGTCCAGGGCAATCCACTCAGCCATGCGCGTGCGCCGCCTTCACCCGCCGCCGCACCAGCCACTCACCTGCGAACAACACGCCCATCATCACGTACGCCAACAATCCGTTGTAGAGCATCCAGACCCGGTCCGACGCGTACAGCGCGGTCAGCAGGGCCAGGCTGCCGTTGAGAACGAAGAAGCCGCACCACACCTGGGTGACGCGGCGGGTATAGGCCACCGCGAACGGGGGCAGGTCCGGTTCCTGCAGCCGAGCCAGGCGTTCCACCAGCGGCGGGCCGAAACGCAGGCTGGTGCCGAATACCGCCAGCATCACTGCGTTGACCAGCGCCGGGTACAGCTTCAGCGGCAGGGCCTGGTTGAGCACAGTGGCCAGCACCGCCAGCAGGCCGGTGCCGGCGGCCGCGGCCCACCACAGCGGCTGGCGCGTACTCAGCGCGCGCAGCAGGGCCAGGGTGAACAGCAGCAGCGACAACCAGCGTGGCTCGAAGCGGCCCATCGCCAGGTACACCAGCACCGGGTAGGCCAGCGAGATCGCAGCCACCACGACCGTGCGTGCGCGTGCCATGGTGGAGCCGCCGGCGCTGCGGTCAGGCGGCTGCCTGGTCCGGCAGCAGCCTGTGCACCACATCGACGATGTCCTGCACGGTGCGCACGGCCTTGAACGCTTCCGGCTGCAGGTTGCGGCCGAGCAACGGCTTCAGCTGAACGATCAGGTCGACCGCGTCGATGCTGTCGATGTCCAGGTCGTCGTACAGGCGGGCCTCGGGGGTGATCCGGGCGGTTTCGATCTCGAAGCTGTCGGTCAGGATGCTGACGATGCGTTCGAACAGTTCATTCTTGGTCATGGCAGGTCCTGGCACCGTTACGACTGGCGGGCGGCGACGAACTCGCCGAGCGCGCGCACGCTGGAGAAATGGCGACGGGTTTCTTCCGAATCGGCCGAGAGGCTCACACCGTACTTCTTCTGCAGCGCCAGGCCCAGCTCCAGCGCGTCGATCGAATCCAGGCCAAGGCCCTCGACGAACAGTGGGGCGGTCGGATCGATGTCCTCCGGCGTGATGTCCTCCAGCGAAAGGGAGGAAATGATCAATTCCTTGATCTCGTGCTCAAGTGCTTGCACGGTTCGGATCTCCAGACAGGTCGAAATAACGAGAAAGGTGCTCGGTGACGCGACGGGCTGCCAAGGCATCCCCCCTTGGCGAGTCGTCTTCGGCCAGAAATGGCGCGATCGGGATATCTTCGCCGATCTGCAGCCGAACGTGAAAGCGACGTGAGGGGACACGATACCACTTCTGCCCCTTGGTCAGCGTTGGCGGGCTGCAGGTGATCCGCACCGGGGTGACGTCCAGGCGGCCGCGGACGGCGATGTTGGCGGCCCCACGCTGCAGCCGCGGCGGCTGCCCGGGCACGCTGCGGGTGCCCTCCGGGAAGATCACCAGGGTGCCGCCGGCATGCACCGCGGCCACGCAGTCATCGACCAGGCCGGCGCCATCGTCATTGGAGATGTAGCCGGCGGCCCGTACCGGACCGCGCATGAACGGGTTGCAGGCCACGGCCCGCTTGACCACGCAGTCGGCGTTGGGCAGCAGCGAGATCAGGCAGACCACGTCGATCAGGGTCGGGTGATTGGCCAGTACCAGCAGGCCGTCGCGCTGCAGGCGTTCGCCGCCCTCGATCTCGTAGGTCATCACCCCCAGCCCGCGCATCAGCCGCAGATGGCTGGCGAAGGCGGCCTGGACCACGCGCCGGGCCCGGCGGCGGCGGACCACCGGGTCGCGCATCAGCAACAGCACCGGCATCACCAGCACGCCCAGCAGCAGGCCGCCCAGGCCAAATGCGACAAAGCTCAGGCCGGTGCCAAACACCCGCCAGGCATGGTCGAGGCGGCGCAGCAGCTCAGCCACGGCGGCTCCAGCGCCAGCGCTGGCCGTGGGCCACGTGTTCCAGCGCCGGCGCGCCGGACAACAGGAACCGGTGCAGGTCCAGCGCATGCGGCAGCAGGCCGGGCGCAGTGCTGGCCTGGGCGTCGGCCGGCTGCCACTGCAGCGACAGCGTCGGTCGGCCCTCTGCCGGGGCGGTCAGGCGCCAGCACCAGGCAAAGAACGGGTCGGGTTCGTCGGCGAACGTCGCGTAAATATCCGGAAGTGGCGACTCATAGACCACCACCCGCACCTCGCGGGCACCGTCGGCCAGCAGGCCGACGGCCTCCAGGCAGGCCGTCTCCACCGTGGCCTGGCCCGCCGCCAGCGCCAGGTAGTTGCCGCGGTGGCCGCGGGCGATGGAATACAGCGCGGCAATCGCGTTGTGCACGGACAGGCCGAATCCGGTCGGCGACAACGGCTGGTCGCCGACCAGCGCGCCCAGCAGGTCCATCGAACGGGCCACGTCGCCGTGGCGGCTGGCGAACACCAGCGGCACGTCACTGTCGGCGCCCTGCCCGTCCTCGCACCAGCACGCGGCCTGGATCGCCATCCGGCCCAGCCGCTCGATGCGGCGGCGCTGCATCGCCGGCACCTCGGCCAGCGCCGGCGTGTCCGCGCCGTGCGGCAGGTACGGCGCATCGGCCCAGCCCAGCCACTGGCTACGCTCACTCAGGCCGGGCGCCCAGGCGGCCCAGTCGACGATGGAGAATTCGATCATTTAGCGATGGTGCTTCAACGGGAGAACGATAGGCACGAGCCATTACGGCGACGCGCGGCGGCCCCCCGTTCCTGCAGCCGTGCGTCCGTCCAGGACGTCGCCGGCTGCCCCCCTGGCCGCCGGAAAGGAGCGCACGCTAGCACGTCCCGCGCAGGGTGTGCAGGTTTCACATTTCCCAACACGGGGCCCAGCACCGGCAGGCGCCGTCTTCAATCGATCAGTGGTAACCGGTGTCGGCGTGCACCTTGCCGCGGAATACCCGGTAGGACCACGCCGTATAGCCGAGGATGACCGGCAGCAATATGACCAGTCCGACCAGCGTGAAGCCCAGCGACGACGCCGGCGCGGCGGCCTGCCACAAGGTCATCGACGGTGGCAGCAGATAAGGCCACATGCCCAGCACCAGGCCGAGGAAGCCGAGCACGAACAGGGCCAGGCTGAGCAGGAACGGCGGCAGGTCACGGCGCGGGTGGGTGGCACTGCGCCACAGCGCGGCGGCCACCGCCAGGGTCAGCAGCGGCACCGGCGACAGCCACCAGAAGTTGCCGTCGCTGAACCAGCGCGCCATCAGGCGCGAATCGAGGAACGGCAGCCAACTGCTGACCAGGCCCATCGCCGCGATCACCGCCACCACCAGCGGCCGGGTCATCTGCCGCGCCAACGCCTGCACGCGGCCTTCGGTCTTCAGGATCAGCCAGGTGCTGCCCAGCAGCGCATAGCCGGCCACCAGCGCGGCACCGGTCAGCATCGCGAACGGGCTGAACCAAGCAAACGGCCCGCCCTGATAGACACCATCCACCAGCGGGATGCCCTGCACCAGGGTGCCGAGGATCACGCCCTGGGCAAACGTGGCCAACAACGAACCGAGGCCGAACGCCACGCTCCACAACCGGCGCGATCGATGCGCCTTGAAGCGAAACTCGAAGGCCACGCCGCGGAACACCAGCGCCACCACCAGCAGCAGCACCGGCAGATACAGCGCCGACAGCAGCACCGCATACGCCTTCGGGAAGGCCGCCAGCAGGCCAGCACCACCGAGCACCAGCCAGGTCTCGTTGCCGTCCCAGATCGGCGCGGCGGTGTTCATCATCAGGTCCAGTTGTTCCTCGTCCTCGGCGAACGGGGCAAGGATGCCGATGCCGAGCACGAAGCCGTCCAGCACCACGTACATCAGCACGCCGAAGCCGATCACCGCGAACCACGCCACCGGCAGCCAGGTCATCAGGTCCATGTCAGCGCTCCTCCAGCGGTTCATCGGCGGCCGACAACGGACGTGCCGGGGTATGGCTGCCATGGTCCAGCGACGGCCCCTCGGCATACGGCTGCGGCCCGTGGCGCAGGATCTTCACCAGGTACCAGATGCCCCAGCCGAACACGAAGGCATAGCCAACCACATAGACGCCCAGCGACAGCGCGGTCATCCACGCACTCTGCGGCCCCACCGCATCGGCGGTGCGCAGCACGCCATACACCACCCACGGCTGGCGCCCCATCTCGGTGACGAACCAACCGGACAGCAGTGCGATGAAACCGCTGGGCAGCATCCAGTTCCATCCGCGCAGCAGCCACGGCGAATCCAGCAGCTTCCTGCGCCACAGCTGAAAAGCCGACACCCAGGCCAGCAGCAGCATCAGCGTGCCCAGCCCAACCATGATGCGGAAGGCGAAGAACACCGGCGTCACCGGCGGCCGTTCGCTGGCCGGCACCGAGGTGAGCGGATCGAAGGTGCCGTCCAGGCTGTGGGTGAGGATCACGCTGCCCAGCTTCGGAATCGCCACTTCGAAGTCGTTGCGCTCTTCCTTCTCGTTCGGCAGCGCGAACACCACCAGCGGCACGCCCTCGCCTTCCTGGGTTTCATGCCAGTGCGCTTCCATCGCCGCGATCTTCATCGGCTGATGCTTGAGCGTGTTCAGGCCATGCATGTCGCCGACGAAGATCTGTACCGGCACCGTCAGCGCCGCGAACGCCACCGCCGCGATCAGCATGCGCCGGCCGGCCTCGACATGTGTGCCCTTGCGCAGGTACCACGCGCCGACGCCACCGATCACGAAACAGGTGGTGATGAACGAGCCCAGCGCCATGTGGGCCAGGCGATAGGGGAACGAGGGGTTGAACACCACCTGCCACCAGTCCACCGGATGCACGATGCCGTTGACCATCTCGTAGCCGGCCGGTGTATGCAGCCAGCTGTTGGACGACAGGATCCAGAACGTGGAGAACAGCGTGCCCAGCGCCACCATGCAGGTGGAGAAGAAATGCAGGCGCGGCGAAACCCGGCCCCAGCCGAACATCATCACGCCGAGGAAGCTGGCTTCCAGGAAGAACGCGGTCAGCACCTCATAGGTCAGCAACGGACCGATGACCGTGCCGGCCACCTCGCTCAGCCGCGGCCAGTTGGTGCCGAACTGGAAGGCCATGACGATGCCGCTGACCACGCCCATGCCGAACGACACGGCGAAGATCTTCTGCCAGAAGAAATACAGCTCGCGCCACACGGGCAACTTCGTGCGCAGCCACCGCCATTCGATGAAGGCCAGCCAGCTGGCCGTACCGATGGTGAAGGCGGGGAACAGCACGTGGAAACTGATGACGAATCCGAACTGGATCCGGGACAACAACAACGCGTCCAAGGGACGCCTCCTGCCTGTGACCGGTGGGATACCGGACCACTTTAGGAGGATTTCGTTAAGGTGGGATGCGACCGGGTGACGCGCTGCTTCACTTTGTCGCAGGGAAGCTGGATGACAGGATGAACGGGCTACAGGGGCTTCAGCAGGGTCAAGGGCGGCTCCTTGGCGATTCGCCGGGCCCGGGGTGCCAATGCAGTCAAGCAGGCCGCCATCACCAGCACGACAGCGCTCGATATCGAGAACCACAGTGAACCTGTGATGCCATCCTGTGGCGGCCCTAGCCACTGCAACGACAACGCGCCGAGCAGGGCGCCCAGTGTGGTGAACAGTGAAACTTCGAACATGATTTCGGCAAAGATCACTGAGCCGCGAGCACCGAGTGTCCGTCGAACCCCAATGGAGTGCCGGCGCCGATCAAGCCAGGCGCCTACGACTCCGGAAACCCCGGCCATCAGCACACCGAGAACGATGGCCGTCATGACCGCGAGCACGGTCGTAGCGAAGCGATCAGCTTTGACGTAGGCGTCGCGATATCCCGCCAGCGTCTCGACACCGGTCGAATTCACGATCCGATAGGGCCGCTGCAGCGCATCGACAGTGCGATCAAGCGATGAACGATCAACCTCCGACTTCCACTTCGCCAGATAATAGCGACTGGCGCCCGTGGGAAGGCCCGGAAGCAGCGCCCACTGCAAGTCTCGCTCATTGCCTCCTGGTGCCGGTCCAGCAACAGACGCAAATACGCCCACGATGACCCGGCTGCTGCCGGGGCCGAAATACAGGTGGCGGCCAACAGCACTCTCCATTCCGAACAGACGGGCTGCCAGCGCTTCACTGATCAGCACTACCGGAGCACCTTCAGCCATGTCGTCCTCTGTGGCATCCCGTCCCAGGACGATTCCCGCGCCCAGCATCGCCAGCAAGCCAGAGCTGGCAGTTGCCACGGGAATGCGATCACATCCAGCAACGTCTGTCGTACCCGCGTTCATCGAGTACGCCATGGCCGACTCGCTGGTGCACACGCCGTATCGATGGGCTCTTCCCCCGAACGGAACAGCGTCGCTCACAACCGTGCCCTGAACACCGGGCAGCCGGATCGCGGACAGGTCTGCCCGCAGCACTGCAGCATCAGCGCCTTCTTCGACATCCGAGACCCTGACCACACCAATCGATACTGCGTCCCGGATGCTGCGGGTGTTCAATCTGGCGAAGCTGTCCAGCACAGATTGCAGTGCGAACGCACATGCCAGGCTTGCAAGCGCAGCCTGCACTGCAAGCAGTGCGGCGCTTCCCAGATGTCGTCGAGTCTCCCTCATTGATTCGAACATTTCAGGCAGCCCCCTTCGCGAAGGCACTCGACAGTGAGCTGACCCTGCAGATTTCAAACGATGAGACCAATGAACAGAGCAACGTCGTGACGACTCCCAGACCAGCCGCCATCAGCATTGCTCCGGCATGCATCGCTGTTATCGCGCTGGGCAGAACGTCTCCCGCAGCAACCACCCGGATTCCCAGCGTATAGGTGACGACAGCGAGCGCACCGCTTGCGACGCCCGCCGCGATGGATTCCCACATGAGCTGGATGAACACGTCTCGGCGTCGTGCTCCCAGTGCACGTCGTATCGCGAGCTCCCGCCGACGGCGCCCCAGACTGAAGCTCAGCAGCGCAGCCGCGTTGACGATGCACACGCCGAGCAGGATCAGCGACAACCGAAGCTGCATCCTGGCCTGCTCCGGAACCAATCCCAGCCTGTCCAGCCAATCCATCAACGGCCAGAGTGCCACCTGCTGGGCGCCTGGCTCGATCCGAAGCCCCTTTTCATGCGCATAGGCGTTCAGACTCGCGCGGTAAGCGGCGACATCGTCTGCGGTGGGCAGCCACGCCCACAATTGAAGCCAGGAAACGTTGGCCCCTGCAGGATCCGTGTCCTGGTCACCACCCCAGATCGCAGTCCCGTCCAAAACAGTCAGCTTGTCTGCGATTGCGGTTTCAAGCGGCAGGTAGATCTCGTCAGGCTCCACAAACGGCCTGCGTGTGAGGTCTCCCTGAAACATAGGCACCGGATGCCAATCCTCCGCGACACCCACCACGGTATAGGTGCGTCTGCCCAGGTCCAACTGATGACCAACACAGTCCTGTGCACACTCACGCTCTGCGAGCGCACGCGACAGAACCACGATTCGACTCGCAGCATGCCCCTCCTCGGCGGTCCATGCGCGCCCTTGAACAACGGCAATGCCGAGGACACTGAAGACTTCGGACGTGGCGAACCTGGCGCGCAATCTTGCGCTGGGCTCTCCCGGCCGGGAGAGCGTCACCGCGCCCCCTGCCATTGCTGCCTGCTTCCACGTCCGGCCTTGGTTCAGAAGCACCTTCGCGTCTGGCCAGGTCAGTGCCTGACCAGGATCCGGAGAGCCACTGCGCAGTGCATCTGGACGCGCGTCAAGGTAAGGGCGGAACAGTGCCGAGCTCCGGCCTGGAGCGGGATCCGACGATGCCTGGAGAACAATGGAAAGCATCACGGTGGTGATCCCTACCCCCGCACCCAGCATGAGAGCGATTGCCAGATGAGTGCCGACTCCCTGCTTGAATCGGGCAAGCGAAAGCTGGACGTAGTAGAGCATCATCCAACTGCATCCGGCATTGGCTTACTCGCGCACCTGTCCATGTGATTCTCACTCCGTGCCTTTGGAAGCTGATGGTTGAGAATCTCTGATTGTGAAACTACGCCTCAAGTGGAGACATGGGATTTGCAACTTTCCTCAGGAAGCACACGCAGCTCATAGGTCCTGGATAGAGCCATCGCCACCGACGACGAGACCGAGGTGACGGAATCTGACGCGGAAGACCAACTGTCGATTTGCAGACAACGCCCGATGCCTGGCCATCTGATCAGGTGTTGGAGGAAAAAGCGTCCAGAATCAGGTGCAGGCGTCAGCGTTCTTCTAGACCCAGAAATACCAGACAGCCGCCGCCACCAACGCCCCCAACAACACCACCTGCACCACCACATAGCCCACGCCACTATCGCGCGATTCAGCGGCAATGCGCTTCTGCAGCGCCTCGCTCACATCCGGCGTTTCTTCCTGCTGCGTCTGCTCACGCAACGCCTGCGCCAGCGCGCGTTCTTCCGCATCGCGAGGGTCGGTCGATGGGCTCACAGCAGTTCTCCGGCGGCGGCATGCCGCGTCAGTTCCTGCTTCAGGACCTGGCGCGCGCGGTGCAGGTGGCTCTTGATGGTACCGCGTGCCAGCCCGGTCACCTGCCCGATCTCGACCAGGTCGAAGTCCTCCAGGTAGTGCAGGCCGACGATCAGGCGCTGCGGTGCACTCAACCGCTCCAGCGCCACGCCAAGATGGCGCCCCGCCTGCAGCGCCTCGCTCAGTTCAGCCGGCCCCGGTCCTTCATCGCCGATTCCCAGTTCCTCCGGCACCTCCACCGCCACCATCCATTGCGCCTCCAGCCGCCGCCGGCGCAGGTGCTGCAGCGCGGTGGTGTAGGCCACCCGGGAAACCCAGGTGCGCAGCGAGGATTCAAAGCGAAACCGGTGCAGCTGGCGGAACACGGCCAGGAAGGTCTCCTGCAGCAGGTCGGCCACCTGATCGCGGTCGCCCACCATGCGCCCGATCACATGTGCGCAGGTGCGCTGGTGGGTCTCGACCAGTTGCGAAAACGCCGCCTGCGAGCCATCGATGATGGCCCGCACCAGGGCCTGGTCCGCATCCAGCGGTGCGGCGGGTGCCGCCGTCTCCGCTGCATCGTGGCGGCGACGGCCCCGAAGTGCCGACAGCGCTTCGCCCAGCAGGCTCATGCGCGGGGCGCCCCCTGTGCCCGTGGCATGCCTGCCTCAGCCCTTGCGTGCGGCGGGGCGGGTGAAGTGCCAGGCCAGCAGCTGGCCCAGGCCAGCACTGCCGACCAGCGCGGCGGCGGCACCGAAGGTCAGGTCACGGGCACCGATGGCTTCCAGCAGGGCCATGGCCAACGCCAGGCAGACCAGACTGATGCCCCAGCGCAGCGCCCCCTGGCGGCGGCGTTCTTCTTCCAGCACGGCCAGCGAGCGGATCACTTCCTCCGGCACGTGCGGGGCCACCAGCTTGCTGCGGGCGCGGGCATCGGCAATGGCGTGGATCGCGTAGGCGATGCAGATGAAGAGGGTGATCGGGATCAGTTCCTGCATGGTCGAGCTCCTGTTCGGTGGATGATGCGGGTTCAGGAGAATGGATGCGCGAGGCCGGCTACCGGTTGCACCACTTTGCCAATCCCGCTGCCATGACCTGTGGCCCCTGCCCCGGGCCCTTGCGGCTGCTACGCTTGGCCGGTTTCCTCTTCTGGTGCCGTCCGCCCATGTCCCGAGTGCTGCCCCTGTCCCTCCTGCTGTCGGCCGTGCTGGCCGCACCGGCTGCGCATGCCGCGCCGACGCCGATCACCATCGAACAGGCCATGGCCGACCCGGACTGGATCGGTCCGCCGGTCGAGAAGGCCTGGTGGTCGTGGAACAGCCAGCAGGTGGAATACCAGCTCAAGCGCAGCGGCAGCCCGGTGCGCGATACCTTCCGCCAGCCGGTGACGGGTGGCGTGGCCGCACAGGTGGCCGATGACCAGCGCGGCACCCTGGACGTGGCCGAGCCGGTCTACGACCGCAGCCGCAGCCGCAGCGCCTTCGCCCGCAATGGCGACGTGTTCGTGCGCGACCTGCGCAGCGGCGCGCTGACCCAGCTGACCCGCAGCAACGAGCGCGCGGGCAACGTGAACTTCGCTGCCGACAATGGCGTGATCTGGCGCGTCGGCCAGAACTGGTTCCACTGGACCGCCGCCAGCGGCGTGCAGCAGGTGGCCAGCCTGAAGGCCGAGAAGGATCCGCGCACGCCGCCGAAGGCCGACGTGCTGCGCGACCAGCAGCTGCGCACGCTGGAAACCCTGCGCCGCGACCGCGACCAGCGCGAAGCACTGAAGGACCAGGACCAGCGTTGGCGCCAGGCCGACCCGACCCGCGCGCCGGGCCCGGTGTACCTGGGCACCGACGTGGAGATCGCCGACAGCGTGCTGTCGCCGGACCTGACCCACCTGATCGTGGTGACCAAGCCGAAGGACTTCGATGACGGCCGCGGCGGCAAGATGCCGCTGTACGTGACCGAGTCGGGCTACGAGGAAACCGAAGACACCCGCACCCGCGTCGGCCGCAACGGCTTCGAACCGCACACCCTGTGGTACGTGGACGTGCGCACCGGCAAGGCCGAGAAGGTCTCGCTGTCCAGCCTGCCCGGCATCGCCACCGACCCGCTGGCCGAGCTGCGCCGCAAGGCCGGCAAGGATGCGCTGAAGGGCGACCGCAGCGTGCAGGTGATGAGCGACTTCATGGGCGGTGGCATCCGCTGGAGCCCCGATGGCCAGCAGGCCGCGGTGATGCTGCGTGCCAACGACAACAAGGACCGCTGGATCATCAGCGTCAACGCTGCCGATGGCCGCGTGCAGAACCGCCATCGCCTGACCGACAACGGCTGGATCAACTGGGGCTTCAACGATTTCGGCTGGATGGCCGATGGCCGCACGCTGTGGCTGCTGTCCGAGGAATCGGGCTTCTCGCACCTGTACACCCAGACCGGCACGGCCAAGCCGCAGGCCCTGACCAGCGGCAAGTGGGAAACCTCGGCGCCGGTGCCGTCGGCCGATGGCAAGGGCTTCTATTTCCTGTGCAACCAGCAGGCACCGCATGACTACGAAGTCTGCGCGGTCGACACCGGCAACCGCCAGGTGCGCGAGCTGACCAGCCTCAACGGCGTGGAAGACTTCTCGTTGTCGCCGGACGGCCAGCAGCTGCTGGTGCGCTATTCCGGTGCCTACCTGCCGCCGCAGCTGGCCGTGCTGCCGAGCACCGGTGGCCAGGCCCGCGTGCTGACCGACACCCGCACCGCCGACTACAAGGCGCGCCAGTGGATCCAGCCGAAGCTGGTGGCAGTGCCGTCCAAGCATGGCGCCGGCGTGGTCTGGGCCAAGTACTACGAACCGGAAAACAAGGAACCGGGGAAGAAGTACCCGATTGTGATGTTCGTGCACGGCGCCGGCTACCTGCAGAACGTGCACCAGCGCTACCCGGCCTACTTCCGCGAGCAGATGTTCCACAACCTGCTGGTGCAGAAGGGCTACATCGTGCTGGACATGGATTACCGCGGCAGCGAGGGCTACGGCCGCGACTGGCGTACGGCGATCTACCGCAACATGGGCCACCCGGAACTGGAAGATTACAAGGACGGCCTGGACTGGCTGGTCGACACCCAGCAGGGTGACCGTGACCATGCCGGCATCTACGGTGGTTCCTACGGCGGCTTCATGACCTTCATGGCGCTGTTCCGCTCGCCGGGCACGTTCAAGGCCGGCGCCGCGCTGCGCCCGGTGGTCGACTGGCACCAGTACAACCACGGCTACACCAGCAACATCCTCAACACTCCGGACATCGATCCGGAGGCGTACCGCGTGTCCTCGCCGATCGAGTACGCGCAGAACCTGCAGGACAACCTGCTGATCGCCCACGGCATGATGGATGACAACGTGTTCTTCCAGGACTCGGTGAACCTGACCCAGCGGCTGATCGAACTGCACAAGGACAACTGGTCGATCGCTCCGTACCCGCTGGAGCGCCACGGCTACGTCCGCGCCGATTCCTGGCTGGACCAATACAAGCGCATCCTCAAGCTGTTCGAGCAGAACCTGAAGTGAGCAACGCCGCGGCCACGATCCACATCGTGGCCGCGGTCATCCTGGATGACCGCGGCCGGGCGCTGGTGGTGCGCAGGCACGGCGCTGACCGTTTCATCCAGCCGGGCGGCAAGCCCGAACCCGGCGAAGCACCGCTGCAGGCGCTGGCCCGCAAGCTGGACGAGGAACTCGGCGTGCAGCTGTGCGTCGAGACCGCCATCGCGCTGGGCACGTTCCAGGACTGGGCGGTGAACGAGCCCGGCCACCGCGTGCAGGCCCAGGCCTGGTGGGTGCAGGTGGACGGCAGGCCACAGGCACGCGCGGAGATCGCCGAACTGGCCTGGGTGCCGCTGCAGCCACCGCACGGCCTGCCCTTGGCACCGCTGAGCGAACACCATATCCTGCCGGCCGTCGCCACCCGGGTGACGGCCCGCTGAGCGCGCGGGCACCGATTGCAAGGACACCGGATGTCAATGTCGATCCCGCCGATTCCTTCGCTGGTCCAACCGACCTATCACGCTTGGGTGCGCCCGATCGCACACGCCTCGTTCTGGCTGTCACTGCTGCTCACGGTCTACTTCGTGATGCAGGGACTGCTGCTGTGGCCGCTGCACAACCTTCCGATCTGGCACCTGGTTGAGAGGGAAGTACAACTCCAGCACCTGCACAGCCTGATCTGGCTTCTGGCGCATCCGGTGGCCGCGTCGATGATCGTCGCACTGCTGTGTCTTGCCTCGACGCTGGCCAGCTGGGGACTGCTACGCGAGCGCAGCTGGGGCCTGTGGAGCTTTGTGGCCATCCTGCTGATGAGTGCATTGACCAACTTTGCGATCGCCGGGTGGCTGGACGTGTTCATGCGCGACGTCATCCCGTTTCTCTCCGACGACGCCGTCCTGCAACAGGAACTCCATCTGAAACGCTGGTTGATCACGCTGACCATGGTGGCCATGTCATTCGTACTCCTCGGCCTGCAGGGTTGGCTGGCCTGGCGCCTGCTGCGACCAGACATCCGCTCGCGCTTCCACTGAGCCACACCCCTTTCCCGCACGACAAGGACCGTCGCATGCGCTTGCTGACCCTTCTCCCCGCGCTGCTGCTGTTCGCCGCGCTGCCTGCCGCCGCCGATGCGCTGCGCTGTGGCGAATACCGCAGCACCGACGGTGGCATGGCGCTGATATTCACATCACCCAGCACCGGCTACCGCCACGACGACGGCAGCGAGCCGGAGCCGCTGTGGGTCGATCGCAGTGCGGCGCAGGCCCGACTGGTCATGCTCGACGATGGCGTGGCGCTGCCGGTCCGGATCAGCGCCGATGGGCAGCGCATCGAAGACGACGTGGTGGTCTACACGCTGCGCCAGTCCCGGGACTGCGCCAGCGAACCCGCCGCGATTGCCGGCAGCTGCCGCGCCGCCGGCAGCCACTGCATTGCGCAGCTGCCCGCGGCTTCGCCCAGCCAGGCCCAGCGCGCGTGCAGCGAAGGCGTTGGCGCGGGCTGCTCGGCGCTGCTGCGACAACTGCGGGATGACAGCCCAGCAAAGGCCACCGACGACGTCGGTGCCACGGGCTTTGAACGCCCGCCTGCCTGCCGCGAACACACGCCCGGGCATGACCCGCAGGCCTGCGAGGCGCTGACCAATGATGCATTGGCTGCCGCCATGCAGCGGGTGAATCAACGCCTGCAGCAGGAAGACGAAGACACACTGGATTCGCCGCTTCCGGCCGCTGCACGCGATCAGCTGCAGCAGCGGTGCCTGCAGCACCGCAGTGGCCGCTTCTGCGTGGAAGTGGCCGCGCAGCAATTGAACGCGCTGGAACCTGCGTTGGCAGTGCAGGCCCTGCAGGTGGTCTGCGATGCGGGCCGCGTCAGTGCCTGCGAACGTACTGCACCGCTGCGTGAACTCGGCACCGACCTGCGCCTGGTTCCGCTGCAGCAGGTGCCGTGCGGCCGTTACCAGGCCGACGGTGGCGTGATCGACATGCTCGACTTCGGTGATGGCGCGCATGCCCGCCTGCATGAAGGCGCCGTCCAGCTGCAGCAGAACGGCGAAACCCTTGTGCTGCGCCAGCTCGGCAACGGCGACCTGCTCGGCATGGACAACCAGACGGCCTACCAGCGTTACCAGCTCGTGCCCGGCACGGCACAATGCACGCCCCCGCGCGAGGGCCAGGGTTCGCCGTAGCGCCAGGAGCTTCCCGTTCGATCGTCAAGGAGACGATATGCATTCACCCGCACCGCGCCGCCGCTGGCTGGCCTGGGTCCTGCTGCTGGCCGCGCCGATGGCTGCCGCACAATCGCCGCAATGCGGCCTGTTCAAGGCCGACGAAGGCAGCGGCACGCTGCGCATCAGCTCACCGAACCGCGGCGAGCAGAAGCACTTCGGCAGTGCGCCGTCTCCGGTCGCGTTCCAGCAGATCGACGGAAAGCTGCAGCTGGTGAACCTGGAGTACGGCCTGCCCAGCGCGCTGCAGGTGCGCGATCGTGGCCGCACGGTCGAGGTGGATGGCACGGTCTACCTCCTGCAGGCGCCCGCACAGTGCGCCGCAGCCGCCACGCCGGCTGCAGGCAGCTGCCTGGCTGATGCGGCGGCGTGCCTGGACAACCGTCGCGAAGCGACCCCGGCCGCCCTGGAAGCGGGGTGTCGGGAAGGCGTGCCCGGCATGTGCCTGCAACTGGCTGATCGTTGGCATGAGGAAGCCAAACCCACGGTCGAGGCCGATCCCGCTCTGGCAAAGGCAGCGCTCGACGCCGCCCTGTCCGGCATCAAACTCCCCGCCGCCTGTGACAACGGTGGCTTCGAACAAGGAACCCCGGCGTGTGCCGCCGCACTCGAGGCCGACCCGGCAGTGCAGGAGCAGCTGGTCAAGGCCGCGATGACGGCCGCCATGACCGAAGCCATGGTGACGATGACGGCACCGACCGTGCCGGTGATCATTCCAGCTGAGCGGCGGCAACAGTTGTTGCGGTTGTGCCGCGAGGTACCGCACGGCGGCTTCTGCACCCGCGTGGCTGAGCTGTCCTGGGACGCGGGAGATCCCCAGCAGGCGGTGCAGGCGCTGGCTGCGGCCTGCACCCCCGGCAATGACACCGCCACTTGTCAGCGCCTGCCGGCGTTGCAGGCGGTGGGCGCATCGCTGCGACCGCAGCCCGCAACTGCATTGCCCTGCGGCAACTACCGGTCCGACGGCGGCCTGATGGACACGCTGGACTTCGGCGATGCCGGCCTGGTTGGCGTTGGCTGGAGCAGCCATCTTCGCGCACGCGTCGAAGCGGGCGACATCCGCATCCACCACGACCGGGACGGCGACTTCGTGCTGCGCCCGCTGCCCGGCGGCCAGTTGCTGGGCCTGGATAACTGGACCCGCTTCCAGGTGTTCGTCCCCACCGGCGAGGGCCCGACCCGGTGCAGTGCACCGAAGCAGTTCAAGGTGCTGCCACTGCCGCAGGATTGCCCGCTGGCGCTGGCCAACGAGGGCGGTGCCGAAGCCTGCTGCGCGCAGGGCAAGCTGCAGGGCTGCAACATTCTCGGCAACCGCCTTGCGCTGTCCGGGAACTGGCTGCAGGCCGCCGGGCACTACACCACGGTCTGCCGCGCCGGCGTGCGCGAAGGGTGCGAGAACCTGGTGACCGCACAGGGCAACGGCGCGGAACTGGACGCACGGGCAACCCTGGAGCAGCTGTGCAAGGCCGACCGTAGTGGCCTGCATGTGGCCTGCGACGTGCTCGGCACCCAGAACTGGGAGCTGATCACGCTGGGTGGTGCTCTGCAGAAGGCGGTTGACGAGGCAGCCGAGGACGACGCTCCGGCGCCGCGCAACTCCAACCGCAAGCGCTGAGCAGGCCAGGGCCTGCCCGCAGCTTCGGGCGGGCCCTGCGGTAAAGTACGCGCCATGAACGAATTCGAGCGCGTGCGCGCCTACCTCACCGACCTGCAGGACCGCATCTGTGCGGCGATCGAGGCCGTCGATGGCCAGGCCCGCTTCCAGGAAGACCTGTGGCAGCGGGCCGAGGGCGGTGGCGGGCGTACCCGCGTGCTGCGCGACGGTGCGGTGTTCGAGCAGGCCGGCATCGGCTTCTCCGACGTGGCCGGCAGCCGCCTGCCGCCATCGGCCTCGGCCAACCGTCCGGAACTGGCTGGCGCCTCCTGGCGTGCTACTGGCGTGTCGCTGGTGTTCCACCCGCTCAACCCCTACGTGCCGACCACCCATGCCAACGTGCGCTTCTTCCAGGCGCAGCGCGACGGCGAAGTGGTGGCCAGCTGGTTCGGCGGTGGCTTCGACCTGACCCCGTTCTATCCGTTCGACGAGGACGTGCAGCACTGGCACCGGGTCGCGCGCGACCTGTGCGCCCCGTTCGGCGACGAACGCTATGCCGCGCACAAGCGCTGGTGCGACGAGTACTTCTTCCTGCGCCACCGCAATGAAACGCGCGGCGTCGGCGGCCTGTTCTTCGACGACCTGCACGGCGACTTCGAGCGCGATTTCGACTATCTGCGTGCAGTCGGCGATGGCTTCCTGGATGCCTACCTGCCGATCGTGCAGCAGCGCAAGGACACCGCCTACGGCGAGCGCGAGCGAGAGTTCCAGCTGTACCGACGCGGCCGCTATGTGGAATTCAACCTGGTCTACGACCGCGGCACGCTGTTTGGCCTGCAGAGTGGTGGCCGCAGCGAAAGCATCCTGATGAGCCTGCCGCCGCGGGTGCGCTGGGAGTACGGCTTCACCCCGGAAGCGGGTAGCGCCGAGGCACGCCTGGCCGATTACCTGGTGCCGCGCGACTGGCTGTGAGGGGCAGCCTGGTCGCGCCGGGCCTGGGCTCGGTGCTACAAGTCAGGTGCCCTTCTGCGTGATGATCGTGATGTGTCCGGTCGTCTCCAGCAGCGCGATCTGCACGTCCTCGATCCGCAGGCCGCCCTGCTGGCGCAGCGCGGCATCGAAATCGGCCCGGCTGATCAGTTCGCGGCGGAGAACGCCCTCCAACAGCCGGCCATCACGCGCGATCACGGTGGGCTCTCCTTCGATCATCCGCTCCATGCGCCGATTCCGGGTGGTCAACCAGCCCACCCCATAGTTCAGCACGATCAGGGTGGCCGCCAGCAGCAGGCCACCGCCCAGCGAGGTGTCGGTGCCCAACAGCGCGTTCTGCACCGCGTTGCCCAGCAGCACGATCAGCAGCACGTCGAAGGGCGTGATCTGCCCCAGAGCCCGCTTGCCACCCAGCCGGACCATGCCCAGCACCACGACATACACCACCACCGCGCGCAGGATGAACTCCCACCACGGCATGGCCAGAGCGAACAGGTCGGGCATGGTCTTCCCCTGCGGAGCGGTGGCCCAGCGTGGCGCAGGCCATGGCGTCTGGCAACGGCACAAATAAAAAGCCCCGCTGACCAGGGGGAGGTCAACGGGGCCGGGGAACGGGCACTTGGGGAGGAGTCCCCGTTCCGAGATCTGCTCCAGGGGATGGGAGAGATCCACAACAGGCGTTGCGCCTGTTGAGAGTTATAGAAGCACTCCGAACACTAACGGTTCGTGAAGGGGCCCAATTTAATGAACCTCCATCAGGGCAACATTCATGATTGAGTCAGAAACCTCTGACGAATGAACGAATTCACGTCGTTTTCGGCCTGAAACACCCTCAGTGTGCTTCGTCCCAGTTGTTGCCGATGCCGGTATCGACCACCAGCGGCACCCGCAGTTTGGCCGCTTGCGACATGCGCTCGACCACCTGCAAACGCAAGTCTTCAACGAAACTGCTTTCGGTTTCGAACACCAGTTCATCGTGCACCTGCAGGATCATCCGTGCCGGTGCGCCACTGTCACGCAGCCACTGGTCCACGTCCACCATCGCGCGTTTGATGATGTCGGCGGCGGTGCCCTGCATCGGCGCGTTGATCGCCGCGCGTTCGGCACCGGCGCGCAGGCCCTGGTTACGTGCATGAATGTCGTTCAGGTACAGGCGACGACCAAACAGGGTTTCCACATAGCCCTGGTCGCGGGCCTGCTGGCGCATCCGCTCCATGAAGTCGCGCACGCCCGGGTAGCGGCTGAAGTACAGCGCCACGTAGTCCTGCGCCTGGCCACGGTCGATGCCCAGGTTGCGCGCCAGGCCGAAGGCGCTCATGCCGTACATCAGGCCGAAGTTGATCGCCTTGGCCGCGCGGCGCTCGTTCGGGGTCACTTCCTCCAGCGTGCGCCCGAACACCTCGGCGGCGGTGGCGCGGTGCACGTCGGCGCCCTGCTCGAAGGCACGCACCAGGCCCGGGTCCTCGGACAGGTGGGCCATGATCCGCAGCTCGATCTGCGAATAGTCGGCCGCCAGCAGCTGGAAGCCCTCCGGGGCGATGAACGCGCGGCGGATGCGGCGGCCATCCTCGGTGCGGATCGGGATGTTCTGCAGGTTCGGGTCCGACGAGGACAGGCGGCCGGTGGCGGCACCGGACTGGTGGTAGCTGGTATGCACTCGGCCGGTGTCCGGGTTGACCATCTCCGGCAGCTTGTCGGTGTAGGTGCTGCGCAGCTTGGCCAGGCCCCGGTAGTCCAGGATCACTCGCGGCAGCTCGTGCTGGTCGGCGATCGCCTCCAGCGCCTCTTCATTGGTGCTGGGCTGGCCCTTCGGGGTCTTCACCACCGCCGGCAGCTTCAGCTCATCGAACAGCACCGCCTGCAGCTGCTTGGGCGAATCCAGGTTGAAGCTGCGGCCGGCCAGCTCGGTGGCCTTCTGCTGCGCGGCCAGCATGCGCGAGGACAGGTCCTGGCTCTGCCGGCGCAGTTCGTCGGTGTCGATCCGCACGCCGTTGGCTTCGATCGTGGTCAGCACCGGCACCAGCGGCATCTCGATGTCGCGGTACACGCTGTCCAGCGCCGGCTCGGCCAGCAGCTGCGGCTGCAGCGCGCGGTGCAGGCGCAGGGTGACGTCGGCGTCCTCGGCCGCATAGCGGCTGGCTTCGTCGATGCCCACCTGCGAGAACGGAATCTGCTTGGCACCCTTGCCGGCCACGTCCTCGAACTTGATGGTGCTGTAGCCCAGGTAGCGCAGGGCCAGCGAATCCATGTCGTGGCGGGTGGCGGTGGAATTGAGCACGAAGCTCTCGAGCATGGTGTCATCGTGGTAGCCCTGCACGTCCACGCCGTGGCGGCGCAGCACATGCAGGTCGTACTTGCCATGCTGGCCCAGCTTTTTCTTGGCCGGGTCCTGCAGCACCGGGCGCAGCGCATCCAGCACCTGCTGCATCGGCAGCTGCGCCGGCGCACCCGGGTAATCGTGGCCGACCGGAATGTAGGCCGCCTTGCCCGGCTCGACCGCCAGGCTGACGCCGACCAGGCGCGCGCGCATCGCGTCCAGCGCATCGGTTTCGGTGTCGAAGCTGATCAGCTCGGCCTGCTGCAGGCGCTCGACCCAGGCCTGCAGCTGCTCGCTGGTCAGCACGGTCTCGTATTCACCCGGTGCGGCCAGCGCCGGATCCAGCGTGCCAGCGGCTGGCGCCTCGGCACTGCCACGGGCGAAGCCTGCGGCGGTACCGCGCAGGCTCGGGGTGGCCTCGCTGGCGGCAGCCGGCGCCGGCAGCGGCGCACCCAGTTCCTTCAGCGCCTGGGTGAAGCCGTAGCGCGTGTACAGCTCGGTCAGCGCCGGCACGTCCTGCTCGCGCAGGGCCAGCGTGGTCGGGCTGACGTCCAGCTCTACGTCGGTGCGGATGGTCACCAGCTCGCGGTTCAGCGGCAGGCGCTCCAGCGCGGCGCGCAGGTTCTCGCCGATCTTGCCCTTCATGGTTGGCGCGGCGGCCATCACCCCGTCCAGGTGCTGGTACTCGGCCAGCCACTTGGCGGCGGTCTTCGGCCCGCATTTCTCCACGCCCGGCACGTTGTCGACGGTGTCGCCCATCAGCGCCAGCAGGTCGATGATCTGGTCGGCGCGCACGCCGAATTTCTCCATCACCGCCGCATCCGAATCCATGCGGCTGCCGGTCATGGTGTTGACCAGCTCGATGCCCGGGCGCACCAGCTGGGCGAAGTCCTTGTCGCCGGTGGAAATGGTCACCTTCAGGTCCTGCGCCAGGCCCTGGAGGGCCAGCGTGCCGATCACATCGTCGGCTTCCACGCCGGGGACGCGCAGGATGCTGATGCCCAGGGCTTCGACGATGCGGCACATCGGCTCGACCTGGCTGCGCAGCTCATCGGGCATCGGCGGGCGGTTGGCCTTGTACTGGTCGTACAGGTCGTCACGGAAGGTCTTGCCGGGCGCATCGACCACGAACGCGACGTAGGCCGGGCGTTCCTTCAGCGTCGAACGCAGCATGTTGACCACGCCGAACAGTGCGCCAGTGGGTTCACCCTGTGCATTGGACAGGGGCGGCAGCGCGTGGAACGCGCGGTACAGGTAACTGGACCCGTCGATCAGGACTAATCTGCTCATGGGCCGATTCTACGCGCCCGTGCCTGCACTGCGACGACACGGCACAGCCGCGGCGATGGGGCATAATCAAGGCTCTTTCCAGGCAAAGGCCCCCGCCGATGAAGACCCTGATGCTGGCTTCCCTGCTCCTGCTCGCTGGCTGCGCCAGCATGGGTGGCGCGGGCGCTCCCCCGGTGGACGTCAAGGGCGCGGATGTGTCCAAGCGCACCATGGACAACGGCGATGTCATCGAGGAATACCGCGTGTCCGGCCAGCTGCGCATGGTCAAGGTGACCCCGTCGCGCGGTGCCCCGTTCTACATGTACGACAAGAACGGCGATGGCCGTTTCGACAACGACAAGGACGGCGTGTCGCCGGTGTACTGGAAGCTGTACAGCTGGTGATGTGACCGGGGTCGGATCCCTGCGCTTCAGTAGATCCACGCCATGCGTGGATGGGCCCCTGCCGGCCCTACAAAAGATGACGCCGGCGCGCATCCTGCGGCCGGCGTCGGGTCCCCTCCCCGGGAACGCTTGTATCAGCGGATGACCAGCACCGGCAGCGTGCTGCGTGCCAGCACTTCAGCGGTCTGGCTGCCCAGCAGCACACGGGTCACACCACGGCGGCCATGCGAGGTCATCACGATCAGGTCGCTGTTGCGCTCGCCGGCAGTCTCGATGATGCCGTCAGCCGCATAGCGGTCCAGCACGTGCACCGGGTTGGCGGTAATGCCCTGCTCGGCGGCCTTGGCCAGCGCCGGCTGCAGCACCTTCTGCGCGCCTTCCTCGCGGTCGGCCTTGTACTCAGGGCTGTTCATGTAGCCCACGCTCCAGCCCATGGCGTCGTACATGCCGACGGCCCACGGCTCGGAGACAGTCACGATATCGACCTCGGCGTTGAGGTCCTTGGCCAGCTCCAGGCCCTTGGCCAGGCCCTTGTCGGCCAGCTCGGATCCGTCGGTGGCAATCAGGATGCGCTTGTACATGGTGAGGCTCCGTATCGATCTGCCAGATGGGAACGACACCATTGCACACCGGATGTGCAGGCCGTGCCTTGAGCAGAATCAATCCGGCGCCGCGCATTGGCGTGTGCGCACCGCCCGCTTGCACGCACCGGTCGGGCGGCGCATGCTCGGCGGGCGGCGCACTGCCGCACCCAAGGACGACCGACATGCAGGACAACAAGCCGCCCGTCTGGAGTTCCCAGAAGTCCATCCTGGTCGCCGCGATCATCGCCTTGGCGGTGCTGTTCGGCGGCTACCAGATCGGCAAGGACATGGCGCTGCGCGACAACGCCCGGCAGTCAGCCGGCCGATAACCTGCTGCCGTAGAGTCGAGCTTGCTCGACTCTACAGCGCCCCCACCTTCAGGCGATCTGCACCACGCGTGCGTTCTGGCACAGCGGGTAGCTGGCCACGAATCCGGCAATCGCATCACGCATCGCTTCGAACGATTCGCCGTACATGTACAGCGCGGTCTCGGTCGGGCCCTGCCACCAGCTGCAGATCTCGCCCAGGCCGTCGATGTTCTCCGACAGCTGCTCGAATACGTGGTTGGAATCGCACTGTTCGTAGACCTCGTCCGGCAGGTTCAGGCCATCCAGGTAGATGCCCAGGCCTTCGGTCACGCCGAAGCTGCGGTCAGCCTGGCCTGCGCCCTGCAGCTGCGAACCCTTCGGCGCACCCAGCTGCTCCAGCAGATCGATCAGCTTCGGCACGCCGGCCGCATCGATCAGCGCTACTTCGATATCGCCGTACTCGACCTCACCCAGGTCGGACATCGCGGTGCCACCACCAGTCAGCTCGCCCACCTGGGCCGCCTGCAGCAGCGCATCGAGCGGATCCTCGAACAGTTCGTGGCGATGCTCGGGCTGCAGCTTGGCGTTCAACTTCACGGTGACGTGCAGCGTGGGTTCGGTCATCGGGGCGTTCCTGGAAGATGTCAGGCCCCATTGTAGAGTCGAAGGTAGCGGCAGGAGCCGCTGCCAACGTCGCTTGCGACGGCCCGAAGGGTGCCGGTCAGGACGACCGGCATAGCTTGCTCGACTGCTTCTAGCGCGGCACAAGGCAGTCGAGCAAGCTCGACTCTACGGGGGTTCGATGCGATCAGCGCAGAAACGGCGCCACCTTGCGCTTCAGCAACTCCACCAGCACCGGGTCCATGTAGTCGTAGTCGTCGGGGATATCCAGACAGATCACCCGCTTGCCGTTCAGCCATGCCTTGTAACGGCTGGACAGACGGTTGCGGTGCGCCTTCTCCATCACGAACACCAGGTCGGCCCACTGCAGCAACTCGGGGCTGAGTACTTCCTCGGCGTCGGCCAGCAACCCGGCTGAGGCGGTCTCGATGCCCGGCCAATCGGCAAATACCTGCTCGGCGGTGGGGCTGCGCAGGCGGTTCTGGCTGCAGAGGAAGAGCACGTTGCGGGTCATGGATACTCGCTTTTGTAGAGTCGAGCCGTGCTCGACTGACTTTTCCCGCTGCAAGCAGCCGAGCATGGCTATGCCGGTCGTCCTGACCGGCACCCTTCGGGCCGTCGCAAGCGACGTTGGCAGCGGCTCCTGCCGCTACCTTCGGCTCTACAGGAATTCCCGCCCCCCTCGACAGTGATCAGATCACCGTCAGGTTGGCATACGCCATCACCAGCCACTTGCTGCCGGCATCGGCAAACTCGACCTGCACGCGGGCGTGGGCGCCGTTGCCTTCGTAGTCGGTCACCATGCCTTCGCCGAACTTGGGATGGGTGACCAGTGCGCCGAGCTTGATCGGCGGTGCCTCGATCGAGGCATGGCCCATCACCCGGCTGGCGCCCATCGAGGCCGGCCGCGAGACCTGCACCTTGGGGCGGACTTCGTGCAGCAGCTCGCGCGGGATCTCGCGCAGGAAGCGCGACGGCAGGCTGTAGTTGTCCTGGCCGTGGATGCGGCGCGATTCGGCGTAGCTCAGCACCAGCTTCTGGCGCGCGCGGGTGATGCCCACGTAGGCCAGGCGGCGCTCTTCTTCCAGCCGCCCGCTTTCCTCCAGCGAGCGTGCGCTGGGGAACAGGCCTTCTTCCAGGCCGGCCAGGAACACCAGCGGGAATTCCAGGCCCTTGGCCGAGTGCAGGGTCATCAGCTGCACGCCCTCTTCGCCCGCCTGCGCCTGGCCCTCGCCAGCCTCCAGCGCGGCATAGGCCAGGAACGCGACCAGCTCGTCCATGTCCTCGCCCACTTCCTCGATGTCGTCGGCGCGGCGCACGAAGCGCGAGGCCACCGAGACCAGTTCGTCGAGGTTGTCGGTGCGCGATTCGGAGTCCAGCGCGTTGCGGCTTTCCTTGCTCCAGTGCTCGCGCAGCTGCGAGCGGGCCAGCACGTGGTCCACGCGCTCGGCCAGGGTCATGTGCACGGTCTGCGCCTGCAGCTCGTTGACCAGCACCAGGAAGCCGGCCAGCGCATTGCGCGCACGCGCGGCCAGCGCGCTGCCCTGGGTGACCAGCATGGTCGCTTCCCACAGCGAAATACCCTGCGCGCGCGCCTCGCGGCGCACTTCGTCCAGCGTGCGGTCGCCGATGCCACGCGTCGGCGTATTGACCGCGCGCTCGAACGCCGCGTCGTCGTTGCGGTTGGACAGCAGGCGCAGGTAGGCCAGCGCGTCCTTGATTTCGGCACGCTCGAAGAAGCGCATGCCGCCGTACACGCGGTACGGCACCTGTTCGCTCAGCAGCGCTTCTTCCAGCGCGCGCGACTGCGCATTGCTGCGGTAGAGCACGGCCACTTCGGTATAGCTTCCACCGTCACGCACCCACTGGCGCGCGCGCTCGACGATGTAGCGTGCCTCGTCCATCTCGTTGTAGGCGGCGTACAGGTCGATCGGCTCACCGTCGCCACTGTCGGTCCACAGCTGCTTGCCGATGCGGTCGGGGTTGTGCGCGATCACCGCATTGGCGGCGCCGAGGATGTTGGCGGTGGAGCGGTAGTTCTGTTCCAGGCGGATGGTCTGCGCACCCGGGAAGTCGCGCAGGAAGCCCTGCACGTTCTCGACCTTGGCACCGCGCCAGCCGTAGATGGCCTGGTCATCGTCGCCGACCACGAACACGTGACCGGAATCGCCGGCCAGCACGCGCACGAAGGCGTACTGGATGGCATTGGTGTCCTGGAACTCGTCCACCAGGATTTCGCGGAAGCGCGCGCGGTAGTGCGCCAGCAGGGCCGGGTTGTCGCGCAGCAGTTCGTGCGCGCGCAGCAGCAGCTCGGCGAAGTCGACCAGGCCGGCGCGGTCGCAGCGTGCCTGGTACTCGATGTAGGCCTGGCGCATGGTTTCCAGCCAGGCGTCGTGCGGCTCGGGCTGGATGTGCTGCGGGCGGCGACCCTCGTCCTTCTGCGCGTTGATCCACCACGCGATCTGCTTGGCCGGGTACTTGCCGTCGTCCAGTTCCAGCGCCTGCACCACCCGCTTGACCAGCCGCAGCTGGTCGTCCGAGTCCATCACCTGGAAGCCTTCGGGCAGCTTCGCGTCCTGCCAGTGCAGGCGCAGCAGGCGATTGGCCAGGCCGTGGAAGGTGCCGATCCACATGCCACGGCTGCCATTGGGCAGCTGTGCGTCGATGCGGTGGCGCATTTCGCCGGCCGCCTTGTTGGTGAAGGTCACCGCGAAAATGCCGTGGGTCGGCACGCCATCGACTTCATGCAGCCAGGCGATGCGGTGGGTGAGTACGCGGGTCTTGCCGGAACCGGCACCGGCCAGCACCAGGTGGTGGCCGGGGGGAGCGGAGACGGCTTCGCGCTGGGCCGGGTTCAGGCCATCAAGCAGGTGGGAGACATCCATGCCCCCATTTTACGGCATCGCCGTCGCGGCTCCTGCGACCACCTGGGTTGCTAGTGCCTGCGCCTGCTGACGCAGTTCAGGCACCGCCAGGCTTTCCCACAGGCTGCCGATGCGCAGGCTGCCGAGCACGCCAAGCCGTGCCTGCGGCTGGCCACCGGCGGCGCGCAGGCGATCGCCCGGCACCGTGCTGTCCAACCCCAGTCCATGCGGGCCGGGGCGTGCCAGCCCATCGGCCTGCAGCTGCTGCAGCAACGGATTGCGCAGTGCGCTGGCGCGGGTCTCCACGCCGGTGGCGTTGATCACCCCGCCGATCATCCACTGCTGTTCATTGCCCGAGGCATCGCGGCCGGACAGCTGCAGTGAATCGCCGTCGCGGCCGACGCGCTGCAGGCGGGACCGGTGAATACGCAGCTGGCCACTGTCCTGCAGGGACTGCAGCTGCGCATCCACTTCTTCGGCGATGCGGTGGCGATGCACGTCCCAATAGCGCACCACATGGCGCAGGAAGCGGCGCTGGTCGGCCGCGTCGAGGCTGCACCACAGCGCCTGCCCGTGCGGACGGATGCGGTCCATCACGCCCTGCCACGGCAGGCCGTCGGCCTGCGTCTGACGTGCGAACCCGCGCAATGCGTGCAGGCGCTGGCGCAGGTTCATCGGCAGCAACGTGGCCGGGTCGAAGCTGGGCAGGCCGCCATGCGCATGCGGCAACGGCAGCAGGCCGTGGCGCGAGATCACGTGCAGCGGGCCGGTGTGGCCGGCAGCGACCAGCGCCAGCACGGTGTCGGCCATGCTCAGGCCGGAGCCGACAATGGCTACAGCCTGTTCGCCGGCCAGGGTGCGTACGCCGTCGTAGTCCCAGGCCTCGATCACATCATCGGCAGGCAGCGCATCGGCACCGGCCACCGGCAGCGGGCGCATGCTGTTGCCGGTGGCGAGCACCGCCTGCGCGGCGTGCAGCGTGTGGCCATCGCCGAGCGTCAGCTGGTAGCCGTGGTCATCCGGCTGCAGGCCCAGTACCGGCTGCGCGATCACCTGCAGCTGCGCCGGGCTGGCTGCGGCAGCGTCCTGCAGGCGCTGCTGCAGGTAGGCCGCGAAGTAGTGGCGGCACACGTAACGCTCGCCCAGCACCTCGCGCGCCTCGCCCGGGTAGGCGTTGGCGGCCATCAGGTAGTCGAGGAAATCGCCGGGCTGGTCGGCAAACGCACTCATCTTCGCCGCCGGCACGTTCAGCAGATGCTCCGGCCACGGCGTGGCATAGGCGATGCCCTGCGCCAGCTGCGAGGCGGGTTCGAAAATGGCCAGCGCCAGCGGCGCCTTGGCCTGGCGCAGTACCTGGATCGCCACCAGCACCCCGGCCGCACCACCACCGATGATTGCCAGGTCCAGTTCGCCATTACGCGGTGAATCAGTCATGTGCCGATTGTAGGCCATCGGCGATGACAGGCCGGATTGCCGAAGCGGGCGGCCGGCATTGCCTTACATCAACGCATCGGCCAGCCGTGCGATGCCTTCGCGGCTGCGCCTCCACGTGGGGCGGCTGCGCCATTGCTGCAGATCCAGCTGCCGCGATTCACGCAGGTAGCTGTCCTCGATTGCGCACAGCTGCTGCACCAGCGCGCGGTCGTAGCAGATCAGGCCGATCTCGGCATTCAGCGCAAACGAGCGGATATCCATGTTGATCGAGCCGAGCACGGCGATGTCCTCGTCCACGCTCATGTGTTTGGCGTGCAGGAACTGCGGTTCGTACAGGGCGATGCGCACGCCACAGCGCAGCAGCTCGTCGTAGTACGCCTCCTGCGCCCACGAGGTCAGCCGCTGGTTGTTGCTGGCTGAGAGGATCAGCTGCACCTGCACACCGGACAACGCCGCAATGCGCAGCGCGCTCAACGTGGCCTCGTCGGGCACGAAGTACGGCGTGACCATCACCAGCCGCCGCCGCGCCAGGTGGATCAGCGCGGCCACCGCATCACGCGCGTTGCTGTACGGGTAGGCCGGGCCGCTGGGCAGCAGCTGGGTGGCGATGTCATCGCTGCACTCGGGCACATCGGCGATCACGTCCAGGCGCTGGCCGGTTTCCATGTACCAGTCGCTGGCGAACACGGCTTCCAGATGCGCCACCGCCGGGCCGCGCACGCGCGCCACCAGCTCGCGGTTCGGGTGGCCGGGCACGAACTGCGGGCCCGCCAGGTTCTGCGAACCGACATAGGCCACCTCGTTGTCGATCACCGCGATCTTGCGGTGGTTGCGCAGGTCCATGCGCCCGCTGCGGCGCCAGCGCAGGCCGCCGGGCAGCATCGCGCGGACTTCGATGTCGCGCGCCTGCAGGCGCTTGCGATAGGCGCGCAGGCCGCGCTTGGCACCCACTGCGTCGAGCAGCACGCGGCATTGCACACCACGCGCCGCTGCGCGCTGCAGCGCCTCGACCACCGCCTCGCCCACCGCGTCATCAAACATCAGGTAGTACAGCAGGTGCACGCGGTCTTCGGCCTGGTCGATGTCGGCGATCAGCGTGTGCAGCGATTCGTCGTAGTCGGTCAGCAGGTCCACCGCGTTGCCGTGCACCGGCATGAAATCACCCTGCCGCTGCACCAGCGGCACGATCTCGGCGCAGGCGGTGTCCGGCTGCGGGGTCCAGCGCAGGCGATGCTGCAGCGCCTGTTCCTCGCGGATGACCTGCGAGGCCTCGGCCTGGCGGCGGATGCGCTCGCGCGACAGCCACGGGTGGCCGAACAGCAGGTACAGCGGCAGGCCCAGCAGCGGCACGAAGCCGACCAGCAGCAGCCAGCTGCGCGCCGCCCCCGGCGTGGTGCGGGTGGGGATCCAGCACAGCGCGACCAGCCGGATCAGCCAGTCGATCAGCAGCAGGTAGGAACCCAGCAACCACTCGAACAGCATCGCGTCGCCCGTCGGGAGGTGATGGGCCATTCTGCCCAGCGGGGTGTGTAGAGTCGAGCCGCGCTCGACTGCTTTGAAGCCGTGTGCCAACCAAGGTTGGCACCTACCGGGTGGGGGGACAGCGTGTCGACCAAGGTCGACACCTACCGGGGGTGGGGACGGCGTGCCAACCAAGGTTGGCACCTACCGGGTGAAGGGACAGCGTGTCGACCAAGGTCGACACCTACCGGGGGCGGGACAAGTTGCCAACCAAGGTTGGCACCCACCATCTGGATGCCAGGCATGAAAAAACCCGCCACAAGGGCGGGTTTCTTCGCGGGGATCAGCAATCCTTGCGGATTACTTGATCTTGCCTTCCTTGTACGGGACGTGCTTACGCACGACCGGATCGTACTTGGAGAATTCCATCTTCCCCGGGGTGTTCTTCTTGTTCTTGTCGGTCGTGTAGAAGTGACCGGTACCAGCGGTCGAAATCATACGGACCTTATCGCGCTTGCCTGCCATGATCGTCTACTCCTCAGACCTTTTCGCCGCGCGCACGCAGCTCAGCCAGAACGGAATCGATACCGTTCTTGTCGATGGTGCGCAGTGCATGCGCGGAAACACGAAGCTTCACCCAGCGGTTTTCGCTGGCAACCCAGAAGCGGCGCTCGTGCAGATTCGGCAGGAAACGACGACGGGTCTTGTTGTTGGCGTGCGAGACGTTGTTACCCGTCTGCACTCGCTTGCCGGAAACCTGGCATACGCGGGACATTGCGCACCTCGATAGTAAGTTGTGTCAGCCCGTAGCCCGGGAGACGGCGGCCTCGATGGTTGCCCACCACACGTCAAGAGAATCAAAGGGTTACGCTGGCGTTGGGCGGCCGGGGACGTGCTCCCGGGGGCGCCGCCCGGTAGAAAACCGGACACAGCGAGCCGCGCATTATGCACGGGTTCAAGCACTTGCGCAAGTTACCCACAGGTTGGGGCTGAACGCGACGGTCGCTCCCTGTAGAACCAGCTCAACGCAGATGCGGAATCACCTGGGCCAGCAGGTGCGCATCCTTCAATGCGCCATGCAGGCCCCGGTTCCCGGGAATGCGAAGGCGCTGCAGCACATCATCCAGCTTATTGCCTTGGCCCGGCCAGCGCCCGCGCGCCAGCTTCAGGCTGCAGGTGATGCGGCAATGCTGGGCCAGCGTGCCGGGGATGCCAGCCAGGCGCAGCTCGTTGTCCAGGAAGCCCACATCGAAGGTGGCGTTGTGCGCGACCATCTCGCTGCCGCGCAGGAACGCCAGCAGTTCGGCGGCCTTGCTGGAGAACAGTGGCTTGCCCACCAGCATCGCATCGCTGATGCCATGCACGCGCTGTGCGCCCCAGTCGACCTTGCGCTGCGGCTGCAGGTAGGTGTGGAACTGGCGCCCGGTGAGCTGGCCATCGATTAGTTCGACGGCACCGATCTCGATCACGCGATGGCCGAGCCGATGGGAGATGCCGGTGGTTTCGGTATCCAGTGCGACGATGCGGCTCATGCGTGACCAGGTTTCCTGTTGCGTGCCGTGGTGATTTTCGCACGTGCAGCCGCGTGAGCGGGTTCGGAAACGTTGCAGATGCTCACCCCAGCACCTCCACCACCCAATCAATGAACACCCGCAGCCGCTGGCTCATGTGCCGGTTCGGCGGGAACATCACATGCATCGGCATCGGTGGCAGTTGCCAGTCCTGCAACACCGGCAACAGCTCGCCACGCGCCACGTGCGGCGCGGCCATGTAGCTGGGCAGCGCCACCACGCCGAGCCCCGCCAACGCAGCCGCCAGATAGGCGTTGCCGTCGTCGAAGCCGACCGTGTAGCGGCCCTGCACCTCGACGCGCTCATCGCCGCGCTGCGCGCTGAACACTCTCGCCCTGCCACTGCGCGGGCTGAGGAAGCCGACCATGTGGTGATCGGGCCCTTCCAGCGCGCGCGGGTCGGTCGGCACGCCGAAGCACTGCACATAGCCCGGGCTGGCGTGGAAGCCGATCGGCAGCGCAGCAAGCGGCCGCGCCACCAGCGCCGGGTCGGCTGGAGTGCCACCACGGATCACGCAATCGACGTTGTCGGCGATGACGTCGACCTCGCGGTCACTCACGCCGATGTCCAGCTGGATCTCCGGGTAGCGCGCCTGGAAATCCGGCAGCGCCGGTACCAGCCGCAGCCGCGCGTAGGGCCCCGGCACATCCACGCGCAGTCGCCCACGCGGCTGCGTGGCCGCGTCGCCCAGCCCGCCCTCCACCTCTTCCAGCTCGGCCAGCAGGCGGGCGATGCGCGGGTAATAGGCCGCGCCATCGGCGGTGACGCTGACCCGGCGCGTGGTGCGGTTGAGCAACCGCAGCCGCAGGTGCGCCTCCAGCTGCTGCACCAGCTGGGTGACCGTGGTGCGGCTGACCTGCAGGGTGTGCGCAGCGCGGGTAAAGCTGCCGGTCTCCACTACCCGGGCAAAGGCCCGCATCGCCTCGAAACGGTCCATGGCTGGCCATGATTGTTTGGAATTGGCAATCAATCTAGGCCGATCATCGCGGTTTATCCAGACAGCGCTGGCGGGGAGGATGGCGTTCTTTCCCACGGGTTCCTTCCCATGTCACAGCGCGATGTCGTTTTCCCCGCCAGCCGCCAGACCCTGTACGAGCGCAACCGCTACTCGCCAGCGATCCGATCCAACGGCTTCCTGTTCGTTTCCGGCCAGGTCGGCAGCCGCGAGGATGGTTCGCCTGAGCCGGACTTCGAAGCGCAGGTGCGCCGCGCCTTCGAAAATCTCAATGCGGTACTGGCTGCCGCCGGCTGCAGCTTCGATGACGTGGTCGACGTGACCGTGTTCCTGGTCGACCCCGAGAAGAACTTCGAGAAGGCGTGGGCGATCGTGCCCGAGTACTGGGGCGAGGCGCCGCACCCGACCCTGACCGGCATCGGCGTGACCTGGCTGTACGGATTCCAGTTCGAGATCAAGGTGATCGCGAAGCTGCCGTGATACGGCTAGTGCCGGCCGCTGGCCGGCAATGTGTCGGAGGTCGAAAAGCGTGTCGACCAAGGTCGACACCTACCAGGGCAGTCGGCGTGACCTGGCTGTACGGGTTCCAGTTCGAGATCAAGGTGATCGCGAAGCTGCCGTGATACGGGTAGTGCCGGCCGCTGGCCGGCAATGTGTCGGAGGTCGAAAAGCGTGTCGACCAAGGTCGACACCTACCAGGGCAGGAGGTCGGCACCTGCCAGAGCTGGCGTGCCCGGCGCACCTGAACGGGAGGTTCCGACGAATTCCCGAGGTGGCCATTGATATTGTATCCGGCGAAAACCGCTTGCTAGCCTCCCCTCCATGCGCCGGATCACCCGCCAACTGCGTACGTACCTGATGATGCTGCTGATGGCGGCATTCGTGGTCGTGCCGGTGGCCGACGCACTGGTGTGTGCGGTGGAACCGCATGCCAGCAGCGCCCATGTCGAATCCCTCGCGGACGATGCAGGCGGTGACAGCGACAGCAAGCACACGGGTGCCTGCACGCATAACCACTGCCACCACTCCACGCTGAGCCTGCCGGCGAACGATTTCGCGGCCTTCGGTACGCCGCTGCCGGCGCGCTGGATGAATGCCGGCGACGTGGCGACCTATGCGGTCGCCCAGGATGAATTGACGCGTCCCCCCCGGGCGTGAGTTGAGCGCGTCCCGCAATCGCGGGCTCCCGTTTCACTCACAACCGGAATCCCCCTATGTCGATCCTGACACCTCGGTCGCCGCGCGCGGCCGGGCTGGTCGTCGCCGTGTTGCTGGGCCTGGCCCCGGCGGCATCGGTGATGGCGCAAGCCGCCCCCTCCTACGACACCCTGCTTGAACGCCTGGACCAGCTGCCCGGTACCCGTGTGGGTACGGCACTGGCCGAGGCCGCCGATGCGCGTGCCGACCAGGCCCGTGCGTTGCCCAATCCTTCCCTCTCCTACTCCGCCGAAAACGCCTGGGGCACCGGCTCCTATGGCGGCATGGGCAAGGCCGATACCGTGCTCACCCTGTCCCAGCCGCTGGAGGTCTGGGGCCAGCGTGGCGCGCGTGTCCGTGCCGCCCGTGCCGAGGCACAGGCTGCCAACCTGCGTGGTGCCCAAAGCCGCAGCGACGTGGCCAGCCAGCTGGCGGTGGTCTACGCACAGGCGGAAAGTGCACTGCGCCGCTACTCCCTGGCCGAAGAGGCGCTGACCCTCACCCGCGATGACGCCAATGCGGTCAACGCGATGGTCAAGCAGGGCCGCGAGCCACAGCTGCGCGCGGTGCAGGCGCAGAGCGAAGTGGCCAATGCCAGCGCTGCGCTGGATGAAGCGCAGGCCTTCCGCGATGCCGCGCTGGCCCGCCTGGCCGGTGCCGCGCTGCTGGATGCACCAGTGCAGTCGATTGACGACAGCCTGCTCGACCGGGCCCCGCCGCTGCCGCGTGGCGCCACCGACGTGGCACTGGCGGTGCGCATCGCCGAAGCCGAAGCCGATGCGGCCGGCAAGCTGGTCGACGTGGAGCGCAAGCGCGCCCTGCCCGACCTCAGTGTCACCGCCGCACAGACCCGCTTCCGCGAAGGCGGCGAGCGTGCCTACAACCTCGGGGTCAGCCTCAGCATCCCGCTGTTCGACCGCAACCGCGGGGGCATCCGCGCCGCCAATGCCGACCAGCGCGCGGCCGAGGCCCGCCTGGACCAGCAGCGCCGCGACAGCGAGGCAGCACGTCTCTCCGCCGTAGCCGGACTGAAAGCCGCCGGAAGCCGGACCCGTGCCGCCGATGAAAGCGTGGTCGCCGCCGAAGAGGCGTATCGCCTGGCCCGCGTCGGCTTCGACGCCGGACGCATCTCGCAGCTGGAACTGCGCAGCACGCGCAGCGCCCTCATCGCCGCCCGCGGCACCGCCGTGGATGCGCGCCTGTCGCGCGTCGGCGCGGAAATCGATCTTGCCCGCCTTGAGGGGCGCGCACCTTTTGTGGAGGCCAAATGACTCTCTCCCGTACTTTCCCGCTGATCGGCGGCGTGCTGCTGACCATGCTGCTGGCCGGCTGCGCTGGCAATGCGCAGACGCCTGCCAATGAAGACCCCGCTGCGGCCAAGGCCGGCACCGACGATGGCCACGGCCATGCCGCCGACAGCAAGGAGGCCAAGGCGGAAACTTCCAAGGCCCCCGCCGACGCCGATGAAGGCGTGGTGCAGCTGACCCAGGAACAGATCAAGGCCTCCGGTATCGAAGTGGTCGCGATCGGTCGCGGTGGCGGTGGCTCGACCCGGCTGTCCGGCAGGGTCGAGCCCACCGTGGGCGCCCGCGCTTCGGTTGCCTCCACGGTGACCGGCCGCGTCGAGCGCGTGCTGGTCGCGCCGGGCACGGCGGTGAAGCAGAACCAGGCACTGGCCATCGTGGTCAGTGGCGAGGCCGCGGTGTTCCGCGCCAATGCGCTGGCCGCCTCGGCCGAAGCCGAGGCCGCGCGCCTGGCCTATGGCCGCGACAAGGCGCTGGTCGACCAGGGTGTGGTCGCCCGCCAGGAACTGGAGGCCTCGCGCGCCCGCTCGCTGGCGGCACAGGCCCAGGCCGCTGCCGCGCAGGCCCAGGCCGCCGCCAACGGTGCGCCCGATGCCAGCGGCCGCGTGCGCATCACCAGCCCGGTGGCCGGCATCGTCGGCAACGTGCAGGTCACCCCGGGCGGCGTGGTCGCTGCCGGCAGCGCGGTGGCCGATGTCGCCGATCCGGCGATGAACGAACTGGTGTTCACCGCGCCGCCCGCGCTGGCCGCACAGGTCACGCCCGGCATGAAGCTGGAAGTGAGCGTGCCGGGTGGCAGCTTCACCGCCACCGTCACCGGGTCGGCCGCTGATGTGCGCCAGCAGGGCGGCGTCGCGGTGATCCGTGCCACGCCGGTGAATGCCGCGCTGCCGCCGGCCGGTTCGCCGGTATCGGCGGTGGTCGTCACCGAAGGCCAGGATGGCTCGCTCAGCGTGCCCGCCGATGCGGTGCAGAACGTCGATGGCAGCAGTGCGGTGTTCGTCGCCGTCGACGGCGGCTTCAAGGCGCAGCCGGTGCTGGCTGGCCGTCGTGCTGGTGACCGTATCGAGATCCTCGGTGGGCTGACCGGCAACGAGCGCATCGTCGGTGCCAATGCCTTCCTGCTCAAGGCCGAACTGGCCAAGGGCGAAGCCGAGCACGGCCACTGAGGAGGCGACCATGTTCAAGCTGATCATTGAAACAGCGGTGCGCCACCGCTGGCTGGTGGTGTTCATGGCTGCGCTGATCGCTGCCGTGGGCCTGTTCCAGCTGGGCAAGCTGCCGATCGACGCGGTGCCGGACATCACCAACCGCCAGGTGCAGATCAACACGGTGGCACCTGCACTGACCCCGGAACAGATCGAGCGGCAGGTGACCTATCCGCTGGAAACCGCGCTGGCCGGCATTCCCGGCCTGACCACCACGCGTTCGCTGTCGCGCAATGGCTTCTCGCAGGTCACCGCGATCTTCACCGATGCGACCGACATCTACTTCGCCCGCCAGCAGGTGGCCGAACGCATGCGCGAGGCATCGGAAGACCTGCCCGATGGCGCGTCGCCGATGCTGTCGCCGGTCACCACCGGCCTCGGTGAAGTGCTGATGTGGACCGTGGACTTCACCACGTTCGATCCGGCCAGGCTGGCCAAGCCCGGTGAAGCGGGTTGGCAGGCCGGCGAGGTCTACCGCACGCCGGAAGGCAATCTGCTGCGTACGCCGGAAGAACGTGCCACCTACCTGCGCACCGTGCAGGACTGGATCATCGCGCCGCAGATGCGTTCCAGCCCGGGGCTGGCCGGCGTCGATACGGTCGGCGGCTACGTCAAGGAATACGGCGTGCATCCGGACAGCGCCCGACTGGCCGCGCACGGCCTCGGCCTGGCCGATCTGGTCACTGCCCTGCAGCGTTCCAACGTGCAGGCCGGTGCTGGTTTCGTGCAGCGTGCCGGCGAAGGCCTGGTGGTGCGTGCCGATGGCCTGGCGCTGACCACCGACGACCTGGCACAGGCCCCGGTGGCCACCCGCAATGGCGTGGTGGTGCGCGTGGCCGATGTGGCCGAGGTCGAGCTGAGCCGCGCGCCACGCCTGGGTGCGGCCAGCCGCAACGGCCATGAAGCCGTGCTGGGCACCGCGCTGATGATCGCCGGCGGCAACAGCCGCACCGTGGCCCAGGCCGCCGCCGCGCGCCTGGAACAGGTGAACAAGTCGCTGCCGGCCGACATCGTGGCGGCACCGGTGCTGGACCGCAGCGTGCTGGTCAATTCCACCATCAAGACCGTGGCCAAGAACCTCACCGAGGGTGCGCTGCTGGTGGTGGTGGTGCTGTTCCTGCTGCTGGGCAACCTGCGTGCGGCAACGATCACCGCGCTGGTGATTCCGCTGTCGTTCCTGTTCGCAGTTATCGGCATGAACCGCTTCGGCATCAGCGGCAACCTGATGAGCCTGGGTGCGCTGGACTTCGGCATCCTGGTGGACGGTGCGGTGATCGTGGTCGAGTCGACGCTGTTGATGCTGGGCCAGCGCCGCGCCGAACTGGGCCGTGCATTGACCGCGATGGAACGCCTGCGCGTGGCCGCTGATTCGGCGCGCAAAATGGCACGCCCGGCGGCCTTCGGGCAGCTGATCATCCTGCTGGTGTTCGCGCCGATCCTTACCCTGGAAGGCGTGGAGGGCAAGACGTTCCACCCGATGGCGGCCACCTTCATGCTGGCCCTGGTCGGTGCCTTCATCTTCTCCTTCACCTTCGTGCCGGCGATGGCCGCACTGCTGGTGCGCGAGCCCAAGGTGAAGGACGGCGATACACATGCTGACGATGGCGAGCACGAAACCAAGCTGATCCGCGTGCTGCGTGCGCGCATCGAGCCGGTGGTGCGCAAGGCCGTGGCGCATCCGCGCACGGTGCTGGCCGGTGCCGTGATGATGGTGGTGGTGGGCATCGGTTCGTTCTCGCTGCTGGGCCGCGAGTTCATGCCGACGCTGGACGAAGGCAACGTGGCGATGCAGGCCCTGCGCGTGCCGTCGACCTCGCTGGAGCAGTCGCTGGCGATGCAGCTGGCACTGGAAAAGGCAATTGCCAAGCAGCCGGAAGTAGAAACCGTGTTCTCGCGCACCGGTACCGCCGAGGCGGCGATCGACCCGATGCCGACCAACATCTCCGACAGCGTGATCGTGCTGAAGCCACGCAAGGACTGGCCGGATCCGAAGCTGGGCAAGGACGCGCTGGTGGCACGCTTCGAAACGCTGGCCGGGCAGCAGCTGGGCAACAGCTTCGAGTTCAGCCAGCCGATCGAGCTGCGCTTCAACGAACTGATCTCCGGCGTGCGTACCGACCTGGCGGTGATGATCTTCGGCGATGACTTCAGCCAGCTGCAGAAGGTGGCCGACCAGGTGGCGCTGAAGCTGCGTTCGGTGGAGGGCGCGGCCGACGTGCGGGTGGAACAGATCTCCGGCCTGCCCACGCTCAATGTGGCCATCGACCACGTGGCGGCGGCGCAGTACGGCCTGACTGCCGCGGACGTGAGTGATGCGCTGTCCACCGGCATTGGTGGCACGGCGGCCGGCAAGATCTTCGAAGGTGATCGCCGCTTCAACGTGGTGGTGCGCCTGGACGATGCCTCGCGCAACGATCCGGACCAGTTGGCGTCGTTGCCGATTGCTACGCCATCGGGGCTGGTGATTCCTCTGTCGTCGGTCGCGCGCATCACGGTCAGCGAAGGGCCCAACCAGATCAGCCGCAACAACGGCAGCCGCCGCGTGGTGGTGCAGGCCAACGTGCGTGGCCGCGACCTGGGCGGCTTCGTCGGCGAAGCGCAGGCCGCGGTGGCCGACGTGGCACTGCCGCCGGGTGCCTACCTGACCTGGGGTGGCCAGTTCGAGAACCTGCAGCGCGCGGAGAAGCGGCTGGCGACGGTGGTACCGGTGGTATTCCTGCTGATCGGCAGCCTGCTGTTCATGGCCCTGCGCAGCGGCAAGGAAGCCATTCTGGTGTTCAGCTGCGTGCCGTTGGCGCTGGTCGGCGGCATCCTCGCGCTGCTGCTGCGTGGCATGCCGTTCTCGGTGTCGGCGGCGGTCGGCTTCATCGCCGTCTCCGGCGTGGCCACCTTGAACGGCCTGGTGCTGATGCAGGCGATCCGTGAGCGCCTGGATGCCGGCGACCTGCCGCTGCAGGCGGCGATCAACGGTGCATCGAGCCGCATCCGCGCGGTGCTGACCACGGCGCTGGTGGCGATCGTCGGCTTCATTCCGATGGCGATCGCCAGCGGTTCCGGTGCGGAAGTGCAGAAGCCGCTGGCCACGGTGGTGATCGGTGGCCTGATCACCGCCACCGTGCTGACCCTGCTGGTGCTGCCGACCTTTGCAGCACGGGTGGCCAAGCCGCGGGCCGAGCGCCACTAGGTTTGGTACCGGAATTGGTATGCGGTAAGACGTGCGCTTGCCGCATACCTACTTACGGACTCTCGACAGTAAAGCCGGCAGCTTGGCCGTCAAGCATAGATCGCGATTGGCAGCACCTGTATCGCAGGGCCTTCAATCTGCCAGCGCACTTCCGGCATCGAGAACCCATGTTCGCTTCCGAGCCCTCTAAACATGTCGCTGAGGCTTTCACGGAGGTGCCGAGGAAGATTTGATAGCACATTGTTTCTGATGAGACTTATTGAATCACTTGGATCTGAAACACTGCGTATTACCTTGCCAAGGACCTTAAATCTGCCATCGACCAAGTCGGACATCATCGGATCATTCAGCGATGACTTTTCAAGTGTGACGACAGCCGTGACTCCAGCGCTGGATTTGCTAGTGATCAAGTCAATTGTATTTCCTGACTTCAGGCTCTCCGAGAAACCATCAATTTGAACTTTTAACCTCTTGTTCTCATTGATCGAACTACCGCCCTTTCCTTTCGGACTCTGCTTAGGGGAGTCATCAAATAGGACTGCAATGTCCATGATCCTAGACATCCCATCAATAGCCTCGAGAACGGGATTCTTCAGAAGAGAGGCCTCAAACTCAATGAATTCTCCTGACCTCGGTTCGCAACCATCCTCCAGACTTGAGATGGCACCTCTTTCATTCAGGCTGTTTCTTAGCTGGTAAAGAAGCGAGGCGGGAGTGTGCACCCTTTCTTCCGATATTTCTTCTTCCACCGCTCGCGACCCCGAACTACTCCTTTTCCCGGAGAGATCCACCTTGAGAAGGCTGGCAAGTGCTTCGCTCAGTGCAAATGACGCACCGATCTCTCTTTTAACATCATGAGATTTGCTGCTTGTTTGAGAAACGGCCCTCACAGTGCTAAGCCCACCTTGTAGCATTGCAAGTAAATCGAAAACCAGTCTTTGATTGAGATAGACCGGAACGAGAAGTTGCTTGTCCATTTTTTATCCATTTTTCAGTAAAGGGACAATCAGGCCTTCTTGCGTTCGGCGATGTAGGCTTGGATCTGCTGTTCCAGCACCGGCAGGGGCACCGAGCCCTGCTTGAGCAGGGTGTCGTGGAAGCCCTTGATGTCGAACTTGTCGCCCAGCTCCTTCTCGGCCTGCGCGCGCAGGCGCACGATGGCGATCTCGCCCAGCTTGTAGCTCAGCGCCTGGCCCGGCCAGGAAATGTAGCGGTCCACTTCGGTGGTCACTTCATGCTCGCTCAGCGCGGTGTGGTCACGCAGGTAGGCCAAGGCCTGCTCGCGAGTCCAGCCCTTGCTGTGCACGCCGGTATCGATCACCAGACGCGTGGCGCGCCACATTTCGTAGGTCAAGCGGCCGAAATCCTCGTACGGGGTTTCGTAGATACCCATCTCCACGCCCAGCTTCTCGCAGTACAGCGCCCAGCCTTCGCCGTAGGCGGAGATGTAGGCGTTGCGGCGGAACTCGGGCAGGTTCTTCTGCTCGGCGGCGATGGCACCCTGCAGCGCGTGGCCCGGATCGGATTCATGCAGGGTCAGCGCCGGCAGGTTGTACAGCGGGCGCGACGGCAGGTTGTAGGTGTTGAGCCAGTAGGTGCCCATGCCACCGCGGCCGGCGGTCCAGAACGGTGCAATGTCCGGCGGCACCGGCACGATGGTGAAGCGCGCGCGCGGCAACGTCATGTACTTGCCGAGCTGACCATCGGCCCGCTTGGAGATCCATGCGGCGCGCGACAGCAGCTCTTCCGGCGTCTTGGCATAGAACTGCGGATCGGTACGCAGGAAGGTCAGGAACTCGGCGAAGCTGCCTTTGAACTTCACCTGCTTGATGATGTCGTTCATTTCCTTCTGGATGCGTGCGACTTCATCCAGACCGATGCGATGGATCTCGTCCGGCGACAGGTCCAGCGTGGTGTATTCGTGGATCTGCTGCTTGTAGTACGCCTTGCCGCCCGGCATCGCTTCGGCGGCCAGCGTGGTGCGCGCCTGAGGCACGTATTCGTTGACGAAGAAGGTGCGCAGCTGCTGGAACGCCGGCACCACCTTGCCGCTGATCGCTTCACGCACCTGCGCCTGCAGCCTGGTCTGTTCGGCGGCCGGGATGCTGTTGGGCAGCTTCTTGAACGGCGCGTACAGCGGCGACTCGGTGGGATCCATCAGCTCGGCGACGGTGGCGATGGACACTTCGCGGCCATCGAGCACCGCGCGCGGCACGCTGAAACCTCGCTTCAGGCCGGCGCGCATGTTTTCGGTCTGCTGGCCGAAGTAACGCGGTACATCGTTCAGGCGTGCGATGTAGTTCTGGTAGTCCTGCACGGTCTTCATCTCGCGCCGGGCCATGAAGGACAGGTTGGACCAGAACGAGGAGTCGGCGTTGAACGGCATCTCGTAGCCACGCAGGCGCACTTCTTCGGCCAGGTTGAACACCTGATCGCGGTAGATCGCGTAGTTGATCTGGTTGTCGGGCGAGAGCGTCTTCGGGTCGATCTTCTTCAGTGCAGCCAGGGTCTCGTCCCACACCTTCAGGCGCGCCTGCTGCGCGGCCGGGCCGACGTCGGGCATGCGGGTGGCGTTGGCTGGCGCGTCTTCGTCCTCGCTGGCCTCACCACCGCCCTGCTGGCGCCACTTCCATTCCTTCTCGTACAGCGCGCGGAAGGCGGCATCGGCGGGCGATTCGGTGGCCACGCTGGCCGGTGCGGCGGCGGCGGGCGGCGCGGCCAGGGCTACGGCAGGGGCGGACAGGGCGATCAGCAGGGCAACGGCAAGACGGGTTTTCACGAGCACAGGTTCCCGGGAAGGCAGACCCCGATGATGGCACCGCCCACGGCCCGTGGCATGGGACGAAGGTCCTGCCTGCGCAGCAGGCCGGGGCCCCGGTAGCGGCCAACCTTGGTTGGCGCTGGATTTCCCCGTGTGCCAACCAAGGTTGGCAGCTACCAGGCACGGTAGCCAGGCAAGCAGTAGATCCACGCCATGCGTGGATGGGCCGGGCCCGGATACATATCTGCCGACCAAGGTCGGCAGCTACCGGATGAGGCCCCGAAGACCTAGTGGCTGGCCTTGTCCCGCTTCCAGCCCCGGTGCTTGATGTCCAGCTGCAGGCTGTACAGCGCGGTGAACGCCGGGAACAGGTTCTGCAGCACGCCCACCGAGTCCTGCTTGGCCGAGAACAGGAAGTAGCTCAGCGTCATCAGGCTGCCGACCACGCTCATGTACCAGAACAGGCGCGGGATCACCGGCTTGCCCGCACGCTTGGACGCGATGAACTGGACCAGCCAGCGGCCGCCGAACATCAGCGCGCCGGTGTAGCCGATCAGCTTCCAGCCGGTCACATGCAGGCCGGTCCAGTACAACCAGGTCAGCGGCTGGTCGAGCCAATGCAGCTCCAGATCCATCAACGCTCCTCCACCGCGGTGCGCTTGCTGCGGGTGATCAGCCAGGCCACGCCACGCAGGTCACGGATGCCGACCAGGGCGCGGCCGAGGTTGTTGTACTTGGAGACACCGGCGGTACGGTGGCGGTGGTTGACCGGCACGCTGGTGGTCTTCCAGCCGGCGCGCTGCATCAGCGCCGGCAGGTAGCGGTGCATGTGGTCGAAATACGGCAGGTCGAGGAACGCGCTGCGCTCGAACAGCTTGATGCCGCAGCCGGTATCGGGCGTATCGTCGCGCAGCATGCGTGCACGGATGGCGTTGGCCCACTTGCTGGCCCATCGCTTGCTGCCGCTGTCCTGACGGTTGACGCGCCAGCCGGCAAACAGCTTCACCTGCGCCTCGGCCGCATCGCGCGCCGCCAGCAGCTTGGGAATGTCGGCCGGATCATTCTGCCCGTCGCCATCCAGGGTCGCGATCCACGGCGCACGTGCGTGCTTGACGCCGGTGCGCACGGCGGTGCTCTGCCCGCTCTGGTTCACATGGTGCAGCACCCGCAGTTCCGGGGTGGTCGCCTTCAGGCCCTGCAGCACCGCCAGGGTGTCATCGCGCGAGTGGTCGTCGATGTAGACGATCTCGAACGGAAGCCGCCCACGCAGTGCGGCGGTGATTTCGGCAACCAGCGGGGCGACATTGTCGCGTTCGTTGAACACCGGGACGACAACGGAAAGCTCGGGTTGGCTCATAAGGCACTCGGCCAAAGGGGGACAAAGACCGCGCATTCTCCGAAGCCGAGGTTATCCGAAGATGAATCCGGCTGTGTGAGGATCCCTCCTCAGGCGCGGTCGCCAAAATACTCGCGGCACCACTGCACGACGGGGGGCAACCCTGCTTCGATCGGGGTCACCGCGTCGAAGCCGAATGCGTCATGGGCGCGCCGGGTATCGGCCATCGTGCGCACCATGTCGCCCGGCTGCATCGGCTTGTAGACCTTCTGCGCGGGGCGACCGGCGGCCTGCTCGATCACGCTGATGAAGCGCTCCAGCTCGACCGGCGTATGGTTGCCGAGGTTGAACACCCGGTGCGGTACCGGACCATCGGCCGGATGCGCGAGCGCGCCGAGAATACCGGACACGATGTCGGAGACATGTGTGAAGTCGCGCTGCATGCGGCCTTCGTTGAACACGTCGATCGGCCGCCCGGCCAGCACCGCGCGCGAGAACAGCAACGGTGCCATGTCCGGCCGGCCCCACGGGCCATACACGGTGAAGAAGCGCAGGCCGGTGGCATGCAGGCCGTACAGCTGCGCGTAGGTGTAGGCCATCAGCTCGTTGGCCGCCTTGGTGGCCGCATACAGCGAGCGCGGCTGGTCCACGCGCTGGTCCTCGGAGAACGGCGGCGTGGCCGAATCACCGTAGACCGAGCTGCTCGACGCATACACCAGATGCTGCACGCCACGGTGGCGGCACAGCTCGAGCATGTTGACGAAGCCGACCAGATTGCTGTCGACGTAGGCCTGCGGGTTTTCCAGCGAATAGCGCACGCCGGCCTGTGCAGCCAGATGGATCACCGCGGTCGGCTTCACCTCGTCGAACAGCGCCGCCAGGCCTTCGCGATCGGTCAGGTCGAGCGTGCGCAGGTCCAGCGCCGGGCACAGCGCGGCCACGCGGTCGCGCTTGATCTGCGGGTCGTAGTAGTCGTTGAAGTTGTCCAGGCCGACCACCGGCTGGCCCGCCTCCAGCAGCGCGCGGGCGGTGTAGGCACCGATGAAGCCGGCAGCGCCGGTAAGCAGGATGGTCATGGCAGGGGCCCGGAAGCAGAAATTCAGGCCCCTGATGTTACCGGTCTCAGAACAAACCGAAACGCTTCCTGGCGACGTTGACCCGGCCCGGCTCGATCACATCGTTGATCTGCTTCGCATCGAAGCGGTCGAGCAGGGCGTCGGCGCCCTTCTTCAGCTTCAGGTCCATCTCTTCCGGATACAGCGGAACCAGGCTCATGAAGCTGATGGTCCTGCCATCCTCCAGCTCCAGCGTGGCGAAGTCCTCCGGAGCAGTCACCGGCATCAGCACGATGGCACCGTCGAAGCCTGCTCCGGGCGCATAAGGTTCGCTGGGATGGCCGTTGGGAATGGTGTGGCCGAAGCCCAGCCACGTGTCGTACTCGTGCGGCAGCCGCGCCATGCCCTTCAGCAGGCGCACCGGCCAGTAATTGCGCTCGTCCTCGAAGGCGTCCTGGGACATCGGCCAGTCGGCCGGCAGGGTCACCATCAGCTCCATGTAGCGCGGCACATCCGCGTCCACGTCGGCGGGCACGGTCATCGGCAGGTCGCTCATGCCGGAGGTGACCAGGCGCAGGTACGGGCAGTGGTCATTGGCCGGCACCACGTGCACGTCAATGTGCACCAGGTCGGAAATGAGTTCGTGCAGGACCGTCGCGATCGGTCCGAGATGGCGCTCGATATGGCCGCTGATCGCTTCGATGTGCTGCTCTTCGCCGATGGCGAGCACAAAGTCCTTTTCGCGCCGGTGCCTCAGTATCTGGGTACCGTCCGGGCTGACGTCCTCGTACTCGTATTCGTTGCTCATGTCCTGCTCCCTGGATGAGGCCACAGACCGGAGAGCAGTGCATCCCCCGGCGCGCGCGGCGGTGCGTTCCCTGTCAATTACAGGACGCGGCAGGAACAGGCCGCCCCCCCTGTCTTTGCGCCGGGCTCAGCCCTGGCGCGTACGCAGCTTTTCCAGCACGCCGTCCAGGGTATCCAGGTCGGTGTAATGGATGATCAGCTTGCCCTTGCCACCGCGGCCGTGGCTGATCGCCACCTTGGCCCCCAGCGATTCGGACAGCTCGGTTTCCAGCGAGGCGATGTCGGCCTGCTGCACCTTCGGCGCGGCCACCGGGCGATTGCTGGGCACCTTGCCGGCGGCGAAGGCCTGCGCACGGCGCTCGACCTCGCGCACCGACCAGCCTTCATCGGCCGCTTCCTGCGCCAGCTTGCCGGCCAGCTCGGGGGCCAGGGTCAGCAGCGCGCGGGCATGGCCCATTTCCAGGCGGCGGGTTTCCAGCAGCAGGCGGATTGCCACCGGCAGCTCCAGCAGGCGCAGCAGGTTGGACACCGCCGCACGCGAGCGGCCGACGGCCTCGGCAGCCTCGGCATGGGTCAGGGTGAATTCGCTGATCAGGCGCTGCAGCGCTTCGGCTTCTTCCAGCGGGTTGAGGTCTTCGCGCTGGATGTTCTCGATCAGCGCCATCGCGATGACGGTGCGGTCTTCCAGCTCGCGCACCACCACCGGCACTTCGTCCAGGCCGGCCAGCTGCGATGCGCGCCAACGGCGTTCACCGGCGACGATCTCGTAGTTGCCTGCCGGCAGCTGGCGCACCAGGATCGGCTGGATCACGCCCTGCGACTTGATCGAGTCGGCCAGCTCGGACAGCTTGCCCTCGTCCATCTCGCGACGCGGCTGGTACTTGCCCGGCTGCAGCTGGCCCACGGCCAGCTTGCGCAGCACCTCACCCGGCAGCGGCTCGATCACCGCGGTGGTGGCCTGCACCTGGCTGACCGCCCCCTTGGGACCGAGCAGGGCATCCAGGCCACGGCCGAGGCCTCGCTTCTTGGCTGCCGGCTTGCTGCTGGTCATCAGACGGTCTCCACGGCCTTGGCGGCCTTGTTGCGTTCGTTGTTGCGGCGGATGATCTCGCCGGCCAGGCCCAGGTAGGCCACGCCACCGCGCGAGGCACGGTCGTAGCCGACGATGCTCTGGCCATGGCTGGGTGCCTCGGCCAGGCGCACGTTGCGCGGCACGATGGTGCGGAACACGCGGTCGCCGAAGTGCTCGGTGAGCTCGGCCGAGACCGCATTGGCCAGGTTGTTGCGCACATCGAACATGGTGCGCAGCACGCCTTCGATCTCCAGCGCCGGGTTGAGGTTGGCACGCAGCGCCTCGATGGTTTCCACCAGCGCGCTCAGGCCTTCCAGTGCGTAGTACTCGCACTGCATCGGTACGATCACCGAATCGGCGGCGGCCAGCGCGTTGAGCGTCAGCAGCGACAGCGCCGGCGGGCAGTCGATCAGGATGTAGTCGTACTCGTCGCGGATCGGTGCCAGCGCGCGCTTCAGGCGCTGCTCGCGCTCGCTCTGCGCCATCAGCTGGATCTCGGCCGCAGTCAGGTCGATGTTACCCGGCAGCAGGTCGTAGCCTTCGGCCGTCTGCACGCGCACATCGGCGGCGCTGGACTCGCCCAGCAGCAGATCGTAGGTGGAGGAGACCAGCTCGCGCTTGTCCACGCCACTACCCATGGTAGCGTTGCCCTGCGAATCCAGGTCGACCAACAGCACGCGCTTGGGTGCGTTGGCCAGGGAAGCGGCCAGGTTGACGGCGGTCGTGGTCTTGCCGACGCCACCCTTCTGGTTGGCGATGGCGATGATGCGGGCCATGCGGGTGTGCCTCGTCGACGTGTGCTGGGACCGGTCATTATGCGTACAACCGGGCCCTTGCGGAAATCGTGGATCGCCAACCTCTTGTTCCACAAGGGGCTGGCGACGGGAATCAGGGACCTGTAACAGTGACCAGGTGGCGTTCGCCGGCCAGGCCGGGCACGCTCAACGGGGTCACCTCGCGCACCTGCCAGCCAGCCGGCAGCTCCGCGATCTCTTCATGCGGGTAGACGCCCTTCATGGCCAACAGCACGCCGCCGGGGCGCAACAGATGGCCACCGACGCGGACGATGCCGGCCAGGGTATCCATCGCACGCGCGGTCAGCTGGTCGTAGTGGCCAGCTTCGTCCAGCGCCTCGGCGCGCGATTCGGCCACGCGGGCATTGCCCAGACCGAGCTGGCGCACGGCCTCGCGCATGAAGCGCGCCTTCTTGCCGTTGCTCTCCACCAGGGTGACCTGCAGGCCCGGGCAGGCGATCGCCAGCGGGATGCCGGGCAAGCCGGGGCCGGTGCCGAGGTCGGCCAGGCTGCCGTCAGCCACGAACGGCTGCATCGCCAGCGAGTCGAGCAGGTGACGGGTGACCATCTCCTGCGGGTCGCGGATGGCGGTGAGGTTGTAGGTGCCGTTCCAGCGGTGCAGCAGGGCCAGGTAGCGCAGCAGCGGCGGCGCCAGCGCGGCGTCCAGGCCCATGCTGGCCAGGCCCTGTTCCAGCGTGGCAGCCACGCTGGCGGGAAGTGGGTGTTCGCTCATGCCGCCATTATCGCCGGTTTTGCGCGCTGATTCCCCGCTTCAGTGTGGATACCAGGCCAATGCCGCACGGAACTGGCCGGTGGCCTGCCATTCGTGCAGGTGCCAGCGCGCGGCCTCGCCCAGTTCCGGGTCGCACCAGCGCAGGTGCAGGGCGCCATCGGCCCCCGGTGCCAACTGCAGGCGGTGCAGGCCGAACGAGATGCCCTGCCCGTGCGCCTTCAGGATGGCCTCCTTGACGCACCACACGCGGAAGAACCAGTGCTCGCGCCCGGCCTCGTCCAGGCTTTCCAGCCAGGCCACTTCCTCGGGGTGGAAGAAGCGCTGCACGATTTCCAGAAGACGCGGCCGCGGCCGCAGCAGTTCCAGGTCCACGCCCAACCGCACGCCCTCGCCCAGCGCCACCAGCAGCACCTCGCCGCTGTGGCTCCAGCCGGTGCCGTAGTGGGCCAACGCGCCGCTCAGCTCCGGCCGGCCCTTGTCATCGCGGACCAGCGGCAGCGTGTCCGGGTCGGCGCCCAGCCCCTGCGCCAGCACCTGCCGCGCCTGCGGTTCGCCGCGCTGGCCCGGCACGTGCGGGCGCCGCCAGACCGTCACCGGACCGAAGCGCCACGGGCCGTCGAGGGTGGCTGGCAGGCTCATCCGCACGCGCCCATCACGCAATTCCACGACGGGTTCACGGCCGTGCGCGTCAACTGGTCACAGTTCCCCACCGGAGGTTCGATCATGGGCATCATCATCTGGCTGATCGTCGGCGGCATCGTAGGCTGGCTGGCCAGCATCATCATGAAGCGCGATGCCCAGCAGGGCATCATCCTCAACATCGTGGTCGGCATCGTCGGCGCGCTGATTTCCGGCTGGCTGTTCGGCGGCGGCATCAACGAAGCGATCACCATCCGCACCTTCCTGTTCTCGCTGATCGGTGCGGTGATCCTGCTGGCGATCGTCAACCTGTTCACCCGCAAGAG
>NZ_JAOECR010000090.1:0-8469 GCF_029836955.1 Stenotrophomonas sp. GD04054
CAACCATGCAGCGGTCACCGCCAGCAGCAGCAACGGCAACCATCCCAACTGGGTGGGCCCACCGGCCTGCAGCAGCACACCGCCTGCTACGCCACCGGCGGCAATCGCCAGGTTCCAGCCGGTCACCAGCATCGACTGCGCCAGGTCGGCGGCAGCACCGGCACGGCGTGCGAGCGCGGTCTGGAACAGGGTCGCAACCGACCCGAACGCCACGCCCCACAGGATCGTTGCCAGCAGCAGCGGTGTGGCCTGTCCTGGCCACAACAGCAGGGCCAACACCGGAAGAATGAAACCGATCACGGCCGCCCACACCAGCGTGCGCAGATGACGGTCCACGCCCCAACCGGCAATGCCGATACCAACGATGGCAGCCACGCCGAAGGCCAGCAGCAGGCGGTCCAGCCACCGGCCGGCGCCTGCCTCCACCGCCAGCGGTTCGATGTAGGTGTACAGCACGTTGTGCGCCAGCACGTACAGCACCATCACCGCAAGCGCGCTGCGCACGCCGGGCATGCGCCACACCGTACCCAACGACGTGCGCTGACCGGCCGCGGCCGCCGGTAGCGCCGGCAGTGCCCAGCGCGCGTACGCCAGCAGGCCGACCCCCAGCACGCTCATCAACGCGAACGCCCAGCGCCAGCCGATCTGCTGGCCCAGCAACGTGCCCGCCGGTACACCCAGCGACAGCGCCAACGGCGATCCAACCATCGCCACCGCGATTGCCCGGCCCTGCAGCGACGGCACCACCATGCGCGCCGCATAGCCGGCCACCAGCGACCACAGCAGGCCACCACTCACACCGGCCAGGAAACGCGCGGCAAGGATCAGCGGATAGCTGCTGCTCACGGCGGTCAGCGTGTTGACCACCACGAAGCCGGCAATGGCGGCCAGCAACAAGGGGCGTCGCGGCAGGCGCTGGGTCAACGCGGTCATCGGCAGTGCGGCCATCACCGATCCCAGCGCGTACACGCTGACCAGCTGGCCCACCGCCGCATCACTCACGCCCAGGCTCTCGCCCATCGGCCGCAGTACACCGGCCGGCAGGATTTCGGTCAGCAGGGTGATGAAGCCGCCGCCGGCCAGCGCCAGCAGCCCCGCCCACGGCAGGCGCGTGGCTTCACCGGCCGGGCTGGCCGCATCAATGGCATGGCCGCTCATCGCGCAGCCTCCAGATCGGCGTAGACCGCGTCACGCAGCTCATCAACGAAGGCACCGTCCATGCCTTCGTACAGGGTGTTGGTCAGCGCCACCACGCTCAGCCCACGCGCAGGATCGACAAACCAGCTATGGCCGTAGGCACCGCCCCAGCGCCAGGTGCCTTCGCTCTGCGGTGTGCCACTGGCGGCGGCATCGCGCAGCACCGCAAAGCCCAGCCCGAAGCCCCAGCCGGCCGGTTCCGGCGGCCCCTGCTCGCCCACCTGCGGGCTGGCCATCTCCGCCACCAGCGTGGGCGGCAACAGATTCGAAGCTTGCACATCGCGCAAGGCCTCCAACACCGCCATCACCTCGTCGGCGCTGCCAATCAGTCCAGCACCGGCCGAAGGGAAACGGCTGGCATCGGTAGCACGGGCGAGGCTGTACTCGATGCCGACCGTACCCTCGAACGGTGCGACCACTTCGCCTTCCTGCAGGCGATGCGGCTGCGGCGTGTCACTCACATACGGCGTGGCCAGCCGCGCGGCATCGGTGGTCGCGAATGCGGTGTCGGCCAGCCCCAGTGGCGCGGCCAACAAGTGCTCGAACAGTGCCTGCAGCGTTTCACCGGTCGCGGCTTCAGCCACGGCGCCCGCGACGTCCACGCCCAACGAGTACAACCATTGGCTGCCCGGCGCGAACAACAGCGGCGCCTGCGCGATGCGATGCACGTTGTCGGTCAGCGTCAGCGGATTCGCATCCATGCCATCGCTGACGCCGGCCTGTGCGTACGGGCCATCCGCATCGGCTTCGAGGAAGCGGTAACCCAGCCCGCTGCTATGGCTGAGCAGTTGGCGCAGGCTGATCGGCGGCGTGCTGCCATCGGCCAGCGCCGGGCGGAAGTCCGGCAGCCAGCGCTGTACCGGCGCATCCAGGTCCAGCACGCCTTCGGCTACCAGGCGCAGGATCACCGTGGTCAACAGCGGCTTGCTGACCGATGCCAGCCGGAACAACTGATCGCGCTGCATCGGCGTGGCCGACTCGCGATCGGCCAGCCCGGTCGCGCTGGCGTGGCGCAGCACACCGTGCTCGCGCACCAGCACCACCGTACCGACCAGGCGCTGTGGGTGGACCTGCTGCAGCAGCCGCTGCACCGACGGCAGCGTCGGCGCAGGTGCAAGGGAAGGAACAGCGTTCATCGCGGTGATCCGTGGGGAGAGGCCCGCCACGTTAGGCACCACGCCCTCGTGCAAAAAGCCGGTTGCGGCTCCGGGCATCATGGACCGTGCAGTCCGCAATCGGCATGATGGCCGGAACTGCAAGACCGCAACGGGCTCCACACCACTTCGCACCACAGTGTTGCGATGGCGGAGCCGTCCGCTACAGCCGCGCCGACCTACCCTGCCGCTTTCATTGCCCGCACGCCCATGTCAGTCCTGGACAACCTCGCCAATCTGCAGACCTTCGTGCACGCGGCCGACACCCGCAGCTTCGTCGAGACCGGGCGCCTGCAGGGCATCTCGGCCTCGGCCGCCGGCAAATGCGTTGCCCGGCTGGAACAGGCACTGGGCGTGCGCCTGTTCCACCGCAGCACGCGCAGCATCACCCTCACCGCCGAGGGCCAGCTGTTCCTGGCACGCTGCCGGCGCATCCTCGACGAACGCGATGCCGCACGCACCGAGCTGGCGCAACCGCATGCCGCACCGAGTGGCACGCTGCGCATCAGCCTGCCGCTGGTGGGCGATCTCACCCTGCCGCTGATGGCCGAGTTCATGACCGCGTATCCGGACATCCGCCTCGACCTCGATTTCTGCGACCGCCTGGTCGATGTCATCGAGGAGGGTTTCGATGCCGTGCTGCGCGTCGGCGAGCCCAGCGACTCGCGCATGAACGCCCGACGCCTGGGCGTGTTCCCACGCCGCATCGTCGCCTCGCCGGCGTACCTGCAGCGGCGCGGCACGCCGCGCACGCCGGCCGATCTGATGCAGCACACGCTGCTGCACTATCGCTTCCCCAGCACCGGCAAGCTGGAACTGTGGCCGATCCACTGGCCCGACCATGAAACACCGCAGGAACTGCCGGTACACATGGTGGCCAATACCATCGAAGCGCGGGTGGCGCTTGCATTGCGCGATATCGGCCTGGCCTTCGTGCCGGTGCACTCGGTGCGCGATGCACTGGCCGACGGCCGGCTGCTGACCGTGCTCGACGAGCATGTGCACTCCTGCGGCATCTTCCACCTGCTGTGGCCCTCCGGCCGCCACGTGCTTCCGAAGCTGCGGGTATTCATCGACTTCGTCAGCGCGCGCCTGGAAACCGTGCCGTAGGCCGGTAGATCCGCGCTCGATGGCCGTGCCACGTAGAGTCGAGCTTGCTCGACTGCTCCTCAAAAGCAGTCGAGCAAGCTCGACTCTACAATTCGCATGCCCTGCGGGCGGTATAATCTCCCCTCATCCCTCCCAGAGGCTCGCGACCAATGCGCCATTGATGCCGCCGTCTTCACAACAGACGGCCTGACTCTTCCCGCCCCTGCGCGCAGGGGAGAACCCGGCATCCATGGAGGTCGCATGACCACACATTCCCTCACGCTCGATCGCGTGTCGTATCGGCTGGCCGACGGCCGCCCGCTGTTTTCCGATCTGTCGTTTTCCTTCGAACCGGTCGCCACCGGCCTGGTCGGTGCCAATGGCGCTGGCAAAAGCGTGCTCGCACGCCTGCTGGCCGGCCGGCTGCTGCCCGACAGTGGCCAGGTGCGTGGCAGTGGCCGCGTTTTCCTGTTGCCGACACCCGGTTATCCACCCGCCGGCACGGTCGGTGAACTGGCCGGCGTCGGCGCGGAACTGGCCGCACTGCAACGCATCGAAGCCGGCAGCGTCGATGAGGCCGACTTCACCTGCATAGGCGACCGCTGGGATCTGCGCGAACGCCTGAAGCAACAATGGCAGGCGCTGGGCTTGCCCAATGATCTCGATCACGCCCAGCCTGCTGCGCGCCTCAGCGGCGGCCAGGCGATGCAGGTGGCACTGTCCGGCGCGTGGGCCAGCGGTGCCGACTGGCTGATCCTGGACGAACCCAGCAACCACCTTGATGCGCGTCATCGCCAGCAACTGTACGAGCAGTTGCAGCAATGGCGCGGCGGCCTGCTGGCGATCAGCCATGATCGCGAGCTGCTGGGCCGCATGCAGCAGATTGTCGAACTCGATGGGCGTGGCCTGCATCGCTATGGTGGGCCATGGCAGCACTACGCCGAGGCTCGCACCGCCGAGCGTGAAGCCGCCGCCGCCCAGCTTGACCATGCACGTGCGCAGCATCGGCAGCAGCAACGCAGCGCGCGCGAACAGCACGAACGGCAACAACAACGCCAGGCGCGTGGCAACCGCGATGCGAAGCAGGCCAACCAGGCCCCGATCCTGCTTGGCCGGCAGAAGCAGCGCGCCGAGGCCAGCCACGGCCGCGCACAACAGGTGCAGGCCGAACGCCTGCAGGCCAGCGCAGAGCATCTGCGCGCAGCGGCATCGGCGGTGCACGCGGCGCCGGAACTGGCACTGTTCGCCGGTGCGGGTGACCGTGGCAGCACGCGCCTGCTACAGGCCGAGGCGCTGGTGCTGCCACATGGCTGCAGTGCCCCGTTGCAGCTGGAGATCCGCCGCGGCCAGCGCATTGCCGTGGTCGGTGACAACGGCAGCGGCAAATCGACCCTGCTGCGTGTGTTGGCCGGCCAGCTGCCTGCACGCAGCGGCATCGTGCAACGGCATGCGCCACTGGCCCTGCTCGACCAGCAGCTGCTGGGATTGTCCGGCGGGTGCAGCATCCTCGACAGCGTGCAGGCCGCCAACCCGAGTGCCGACCCCGGGGAGCTGCGCACGCGCCTGGCCCTGTTGGGTCTGGACGCACAGCGCATCCAGCGCGCCGCCCGCAGCCTCAGCGATGGCGAACGGGTGAAGGGCACACTGGCCAGTGTGCTCTACGCCGATCCCGCGCCCCAACTGTTGCTGCTGGACGAGCCCGGCAATGCACTGGACCTCAGTGCATTACAGGCGCTGGAAGAACTGCTTGCGGCATGGCCGGGCGCACTGGTGATGGTCAGCCACGACCGGCACCTGCTGCAGGCGTTGCGGCCGACCCAGGTGCTGCAGGTGAGCACCGAGGGCTGGCAGTGGCGTGACGCCTTGTAGATCCACGCATGGCGTATCGACCCGGGGTAGTGCCGGCCGCTGGCCGGCAGCCCAAGAAACCTCAATGCACCATCAGCGCTTCCACACCGGGAACGCCTGTGGCATCTGCTGCCACAGCAGTGGCCCCGCCCGCAGCTCCTGGTCATTGAGCAGGCACGCATCCAGCTCCGCGCGCACCGCACGCTCATCCATGTGCACACCAATCACCACCAGCTCCTGGCGGCGATCCCCCCACAACGGGTGCCACAGCCGCTGCATCGCCGTGTGCGCGGCTGCATCCGGGAATTCCTCCAGCCCCGGCAGCGGCGCACTCCAGCAATCGGCCTGCTGCCGCGCCCAGCCGAGGTCGCTGTAAGGCAGCGGTGTCGGCGGCAACAACGGCGCAGTGTCTTCCAGACCGGCACGCACGCGGTCGCGCGCGGCATACCAGAAGCCCGCCGCCTGCGTCCGCGTCGCCGCGCCCACGGTGTTCAACTCGCCTACCCAATCCATGCGGTTGGCCAGCCAGAACCAGCCCTTGCTGCGGATCACGCCGGGCATGCCCGACTGCAGCGCGCGGGCAAATCGCGCGGGGTGGAACGGACGCCGCGAACGGTAGACGAAGCTGCCGATGCCGTACTCTTCGGTTTCCGGTGTGTGCTCGCCCCGCAGTTCCTTCACCCAGCCCGGCGCGCGTTGCGCACGCTCCATGTCGAAGCGACCGGTATCCAGCAGCTCGGCCAACGGCACATCACCGAAGCTGGACAGCAGCAGCTTCGCATCCCGGTTCAAGCCACGCAGTACCGCCAGCGTGTCCTGCAGCACCTCGTCATCCACCTGGTCGACCTTGCTGACCACGATCACGTCGGCGAACTCCACCTGCTCGCACAGCAGATCGACCACACCTCGATCGTCCTCCGGCCCGGCCTGCTGGCCGCGTTCAGCCAGGCGCAGGGTCGAGCCGAAGTCGGCAAGGAACGCGCTGCCGTCGACCACCGTCACCATCGTGTCCAGCCGCGCGATATCACTCAGGCTGAAGCCGTGCTCGTCGCGCACCGCGAACGTAGCCGCCACCGGCATCGGCTCACCGATGCCCGTCGACTCGATCAGCAGGTAGTCATAACGACCCGCGTCGGCCAGGCGCCGCACTTCCTGCAGCAGGTCATCGCGCAGCGTGCAGCAGATGCAGCCGTTGCTGAACTCCACCAGCGTCTCTTCGGTGCGGCGCAGCTCGGCGCCACCTTCGCGCACCAGCTGCGCATCGATGTTGACCTCGCTCATGTCGTTGACGATGACTGCCACGCGCAAGCCCTCGCGGTTGCGCAGGATCTGGTTGAGCAGGGTGGTCTTGCCGGCCCCAAGGAAGCCGGACAGCACGGTGACCGGAAGGCGACGGTCGGCGCGGGAAACAGTGTTCATGTCGGAGCGGGTTGGCTGCGGAACGGAAATGTTACTGTATAACAATTGCCGCGCAAGGAACCTCCCCTGATGAAGTCGCCTTCTGCCGCCCTGCTCGATGCCGGCGCGGTCGCCTTGTCCAGCCTGTGCCTGCTGCACTGCCTGGCGCTGCCCCTGCTGGCCGCCGCGCTGCCGCTGTTCGGCGCGTGGGCCGAAGCGGAATGGGTGCATCTGCTGTTCGTGGCCATTGCCCTGCCACTGACCGGCTACGCGCTGTGGCGGGCCGAGCGCCGTCACCCACTGCCCGTGCTGGCCTGGGCCACCGCCGGCGCCGGGCTCGGCCTGCTGCTGGCCGGAGCGCTGGCCTTGCCCTCACATGACTTGGAAACGCCGATGACGGTCACCGGCAGCCTGCTGCTGGCCGCCACGCATATCTGGAACGCGCGGCACCGGCACTACCCCTGCTATTTGCCGTAGCGGCGCAGCAGCTCCACCAGCACCGCAGCCTCGTCCGCCCGCTGCTGCGGGTCATCGGCACCCACCACATGTTCCTGCAGGTGCTCGTGCAGCAGCTCCATCAGCAGGCTGTGGGCGGCACCGCGCACGGCGGCGACCTGCACCAGCACGCCCGCGCAGTCCCCCGCTTCCCCCTCGGGCTTGTCCAGCGCCTGCTCCAACGCCGCCACCTGACCCGCGATACGGCGTACCCGGGTGAGCAGCTGCTTTCGATTCTTGTGTACATGGGCCATGGCGGGATCATATACCCTATGGGGGTATCCACTCCAGCTCCCGTCGCCATGCAATTGGATGCCCTCGCCGCCGCCCGTCGCCACGAACACCGCTTCGACGACGGCAACCCGCTGGCCGAACGCAATACCCGCCGCGCCCTGTGGCTCACCGTCGCCATGATGCTGGTGGAGATCGTCGGCGGCTGGTGGTTCAACTCCATGGCCGTGCTCGCCGACGGCTGGCACATGAGTTCGCACGCGCTGGCGCTGGGCCTCTCGGTGTTCGCCTACCGCTGCGCGCGGCGCTACGCGCACGATCCGCGCTTCGCCTTCGGCACCTGGAAGATCGAGATCCTGGCCGGCTATACCAGCGCCATCGCCCTGCTCGGCGTCGCCGCGCTGATGGCCGTGCAATCGCTGGAACGGCTGTGGGTGCCGGCACCGATCCATTACGACGAAGCCATCGCCATTGCAGCGGTGGGCCTGGGCGTGAATCTGCTCTGCGCCTGGTGGCTGCACGACAGCCCGGGCCACGCGCATCACCATCATGGGCATGGGCATGGGCATGGGCATGACCATCATCACGGGCACGACCACGATCACGGCCATGCGCACGGTCACGACCTCAACCTGCGCTCGGCCTACGTGCACGTGCTGGCCGACGCCGCCACCTCGGTGCTGGCCATCGTCGCCCTGCTTGGCGGCAAGCTGCTGGGCCTGACCTGGCTGGACCCGGTGATGGGCCTGGTCGGCGCCGTGCTGGTGACGGTCTGGGCGATCGGCCTGCTGCGCGACAGCGGCCGCATCCTGCTCGACGCGCAGATGGATGCGCCGGTGGTGGCCGAAGTACGCGAAGTGATCGAACAGGGCCCGTGGCCGGCACGCCTGGCCGACCTGCACGTCTGGCAGGTGGGTCGCGGCAAGTACGCGGTCAGCGCCAGCGTGGTCACCAGCGACGTCAGTCTGGATGCCGATACCGTGCGCAACGCGCTGGCGATTCATGAGGAGCTGGTGCACGTGACGGTGGAGATTCACCGCAGCGCCTGACCCGCATC
>NZ_JAOECR010000091.1:0-7749 GCF_029836955.1 Stenotrophomonas sp. GD04054
TTGCTCGACTGCTCGAAGAGCGTGCCAACCAAGGTTGGCACCCACCAGAGCGGTAGGCAGGTGCCATGGATTCATGGGTTGCCGGCCAGCGGCCGGCACTACCGCCCCAGCCGCTGATCCCGCGCCTTCTGGTCGGCCATCGCCTTGTCCAGCTCGGCCTGCAATGCCGGCTGCTGCACGGCGGCGTCCAGCACGTAGACCTTCACGCCGTGCGCGGGCACGTCGGCCTTCAGGGATGCATCCACCTGCAACGAACCGCCGTCCAGTGCATCGCGCCAGCGGCCCGCCTGCACGTAACGCGACACGGTGAGGGTCCTGGTCCGGTCGCCCTTGTTCAGCAGCACCAGCGCGGTCTGCGCCACGTCGCCATACTGCAGCACGCGGAAGAACACCGCTTCATCACCCTGCAGGCGCTCGTTCACCTGCAGGCCACGCTGCAGCGCGGGCGTGGCTTCGCGCAATCGCGCGATACGCTGCAGCGGCGCGAAGATCGGACTCTCTGGTGCGGCGTCCACACGCGGCTGGCCGAAGTAGGCACGATTGCCGGCATGCTCGGCGCGGCCGCGCATGAAGCCGGTTTCCGAGCCGTAATAGACCACCGGAATGCCGCGTGCGGTGAACAACCAGTTGTGCGCATCGATGAAGCCGCTGTCGCTGGCCTGCAGGCGCGGCATGTCGTGGTTGTCGTAGAAGCTCATCAGCTCGTACGGATTGGCGTACGGGCCGCCGGTCAGGTGCAGTGGCTCGGCCAGGGTTTCAAAGCCCTTGCCGGCGATGCCGAAGGTCTGTTCCAACGCGCCGCGCAACGGGAAATCCAGCACGCTCACGTTGGCATTGGACGGCCAGGTGTGCTCGGCGATGCTCGCCGCGTTGTAGTCGAACGCTTCGCCGAACATGAACATGCCCGGATGTTCAGCGCGGATGCGTTTGACGAAGGCATGCCACCACGGATGCGGTAGCCAGCCGATGGTATCGATGCGCAGCGCATCCACCCCTTGTGCAGTCCACTGCAGGTAGGCGCCCACCAGATAATCCATCACCGCCGGATTGTCCTGGTTGAAGTCGGACAGTTCAGCCAGGTTGCCATCGAAGATCGAGCCGTCCTTGCTGTCGACCGGACCGATGTTGTTGTAGAACGCGTGCAGCGGGTTGTGCTTCGGATCCAGCTTCTGCGGTGGCAGGTTCTGGTGGTCGGCGATCAGCGTTCCGTCCTTGTCGAAGATCTGGCCGAACTGCGGCTGCCGCGTCGGCATGGTCCAGGCCGGCGAGCCGTGGTTGCCGACGATGTCCAGCACCACCTTCAGGCCTGCGCCATGCAGGCCCTTGGTCAACCCCGCGAAGTCCAGGTCCTTGCTGGGCAGGTGCTCATCGAGCTTGTAGAAGTTGATGCCCCAGTAGCCGTGGTAGCCGGTCTTGCCGCGATCGGTCAGCGTGCTGGTACAGCTGATCGCCTTGCTGCCGGTGAACGCCTCGTCCGGGTTGTCGATGATTGGCGTGATCCATACCGCGCCGAAGCCGAGGTTGCGGATGTACTGCGCATTGTCGAGCACGCCGCGGAAGTCGCCACCGAGGTAGCCGATGTTGCCGTCCACCTTGTCCGGGCACGGCACCGGGATATCGAAGGTGCGATGCGTTCCGCCCTGGTCGCGATGATCGTTGGACGGGTCGCCGTTGACGAAGCGGTCGGTGACCACGAAGTACACCGCATCGCTGGCGAACGGCTCGGTGGTGCCCACATAGTCCGGGCGTGGCGCGGCCGTCGCATGGCCGGCCAGCAGTACCAGGGAAACAGCAACAGACAGCGCACCACGCATCACACCACCTCCGGACGGGACGGAACCCGCAGCACGCACAGGCCGGCAACGAACAGGCTGCAGCCGCCCAGCACCAGCACATGCATCGGCTGGCCACCCAGCCAGGCGCGCAGGGCAAAGCCGAGCGCGCTGGCCGCAACCAGCTGCGGGATCACGATGAAGAAATTGAAGATGCCCATGTACACGCCCATCTTCGATGCCGGCACGCTGTCGGACAACAGCGCATAGGGCAGCGAAAGAATGGACGCCCAGGCGAAGCCGACGCCGACCATCGACAGCAGCAGCCAGTGTGGGTCGCGGATGAACATCAGCGAGACCAGGCCGGCGCCACCCAGCCACAGGTTGAGCAGGTGGCTCCAGCGCGGGCCGATCGCACGCACCATCGGCGGAATCAGTACTGCCGCCAACGCGGCGAAGCCGTTGTAGGCACCGAACAGCACCCCCACCCAGTTGGCTCCCTCGTTGTAGGCCGCCGACTGCGGATCCGTCGAGCCGAAGTGGATACCCGCCACCGCGGCGGTGGTGTAGATCCACATCGCAAACAGCGCGAACCACGAGAAGAACTGCACCCACGCCAAACGACGCATGGTCACCGGCATCGCGCGCAGATCGCCGACGATGGCGGCCAGCATATGCGTGGCCGGCAACGCACGCGCGGCCGCCAGTAGCAGGCTGTAGCCGGCGCACAGTCCTGCCAGCACATACAGCATCCTGTCGCCCTGCCGCCAGGCGATCAGCAGCGCCAGCACCACGCCGAGCCCCAGCCACAGCGCCACCTGTGCCCACGGCGCGGGGCCACTGATCGCAGCCCCTGCGTGATGCGCCGGCGGCTCAGCATCATCGAAGCCAGCCAGCTCCGTCGGTGAGTACTCGCGGGTGCTGACCACCGTCCAGGTGATCGCCGCCAGCAGCACCACCGCGCCGAAGTAGAACGCATAGCGCACGGTATCGGGCACTTCGCCGGCAGCTGCGGTATTGGCAACACCGAAGTGGGCCAGGATGAACGGCAGGAAGCTGGCGACGATGGCGCCCACACCGATGAAGAAGCTCTGCATCGCGTAGCCGGCCGGCCGCTGGCGTGGTGCCAGCTGATCACCGACGAAGGCGCGGAACGGTTCCATCGACACGTTGATCGAGGCGTCCAGCACCCACAAGGTACCGGCGGCGATCCACAGCGTCGGCGAATTCGGCATCACCAGCAGCGCCAGCGTGGTCAGCACCGCACCGATCATGAAGAACGGGCGGCGACGGCCCCAGCGCGTCCAGGTGCGATCGGACAGGTAACCGATCACCGGCTGCACCAGCAGGCCAGTCAGTGGCGCCGCGATCCACAGCCCGGGCACCGCGTCCATGTCCGCGCCCAGTGTCTCGAAGATGCGGCTGGCGTTGGCGTTCTGCAGGGCGAATCCGAACTGAATGCCGAGGAAGCCGAAACACATGTTCCAGATCTGCCAGAACGACAGCTGCGGTTTGGCGGGACGACTCATCGTGCGCCCTCTTCCATCGCCACCGGCGCCACCTTCAGCGCCTGCACCTGGGCCTGGTTGAGCACGCCATCACGCCCGCCCTTGCCGCCCGTGTAGTGCGCGAAGTGCTGCAGCGCGCTCATGTTGAAGCCCTCTTCAAGCGCGACCGTGCACTGCCCCTTTGGCACCGTGAATGTCGCCGAGGTCGAGTCCTGCATCGCCACGCTGTGTGGCAGAGTGACCGTATGCCGCTGCAATGGCTGGCCCGGGCACTGCAGCACCAGCTGCTTCACCGCGGCGGTAACGCCGGTGTTGATCGGCCCGTTCGCGTTGCTGTACTGCAGGCGCAGGCGCACCTGCCCGGCCTTGACCGAGGTGAACTGCCAGCGTTCCTCGCCCTTCAGCACCTGCTGCGGACCGACGCAGAGCGTCGGGCTGTGCAGTGATTCCAATGCACCCTCGCGCCGGGTCAGGCTGAGGCAGTGCTGCAGGCCATCGTCGCTGATGTGCACCGGGCCATTGCTGGCGACGAGGGCCCTGCCGTCCTTCCACAGAACCTGCTCGGCTTGCACCGGAACGTTCCAACCCGTGCCCATGCGCAGGGCCTGCGGTGCCGCCGGTGTTGCGGGCGCACGCGCGTTGGCATCCGCAGTCGTGGCAGCGAAACCGGTTGCTGCCGGGGCAGCGACCAGCTGCACCGTGGTAGTCGTGCCACGTGTGATGGTGCTGCCGGCCACCAGCAGGCCATCGCCCACGTTCTGCGGGCGCTCCAGCACATAGCGCCTGCCGTTGGCTTCCAGCGTGATGCGGGGATGCGTGCCGAACAGCTCCGGCACCAGCACGGTCGGCAGCTTGGGCTGCACGCGGCCATCGTCCTGCACACCGAACACACCTTCAAGCACCATCGACAGGTAGCCGGCCACCGACCACAACTGGCGTTCGGAGTTGACCACCGGGCCGCTCAGCGCACCTTCCTCGACATGCACGGCCTGGCTGACCACTTCGTAGTTTTCCATGTTGGAACCGGCCAGCGCCGCGCCCTGCATCAGCGAACGGATCTCGGCGGCGATGCGCGGCGCATCGTCCAGCTGCCGCGCGGCACGCAGCGAGTAGGCACTGACAAACGGCCAGATCGCACGGTTGTGGTAGATCGGCTGCTGCGATTCCTGCGGCCAGATCACCGGGCTGCCGGCCGGCCCCATCGGGTAGGCAGCCAGTGCACGGCGCGCGCGCTCGGGCGGCAGCACCTCGGCGAGGATGCCCAGCGACAAGCCAAGCAGATCGACCTTGGCGTAGGGCACCGGGTGCGCGGCTTCGCCGATGTAGCTCATGTACTGGCCGATATCCTCGCGCCAGAAGCGTGCATCGATCTGCTGTGCCAGCGCATCGGCCCACACCTTGTACTCGGCCGCGCGGGCGTCGCCGTGCTGGCCGGCCAGCCGCTCGGCCAGGCGCAGTGCCTGGTAGTGCAGCACGTTGGTGGACAGTGCGTAGGAATCACCAATGAAGCGCACGTCCTCGCGGGTCCAGTCCGGATAGGTCTGCTCGCGCCAGTCCAGGAACGAGGTCTCGCCACGGTACAGGCCCATCTGCGCGTCGAACACCATCGCGCGGTCCTGCGCCAGCGTGCCCTGCAGCGCCTGCCAGACCTGGTCGGCAAACGCGCGATCGTCCAGCAGGTGGCGTGCCGCCAGGAACCACACCACCCGGTCGCTGCTGATCGGCCAGCTGCCGCCGGAACCGGTGTCCTGCGCGACGAACAGGCCGGGCGTATGGCCATCGCGCGCTGCCGAGAGCTTGAACTGCAGCAACTGCCGGGTGCGCTGCGGGTCCAGCCGCGCCAGCGCCAGGTCGGCGGCGAAGCTGACATCGCGGGTCCACACGTAGGGCCAGCGCGCGCCGGTCTGGAAGCACTCGCATGGCACCGGCCGGCCTTCGTCGAACGCGGGATCGCGGATCGCATCCACGCGGTCCTGGTCCATCTCCTGCTGGGCCAGCGCGAACAGTGCATCGAACATCACGCTGCCGGTCTGGCTGCGCATCGGCATGGGCGCGATGCGCACCTCAGCCTTCGGCGCATGCAGCACGTAGCTGCCCTTGGCAGCGGCTTCGGCACGCGCATGGCGGCCGTCGAATTGCAGGTCGGCCGCCTGCGCGGTCGATCCCAGCGCTGCCCCAAGGGCAGCGGTCAGGCAAATGATCTTCAGCATCGAAGCGGCGGACCGGCTTGCGCCCGTCGGCCTCCCTCCCTCTCTGCACGCGTTGTAGGTCCGCACCGTCGTTGTCGGCGGGCGGGCGCGGCCCCTCCCTCAAGGTGCCTTGGCCCCATGGTAGACGCGGGGCTGTCGGCTGCGTCCAGCTGCATACGTATTCATGGCGTTGCGCGGTAGCGGGCCTGCCGCGCTGGCTTATGGTCCGGGTCTGCCAACGGCGCCTTGGGAGGGGAAATGCCGATGTCACCCACTGCTGTACGCGCGGTGTTCGCGCACCTGCTCGGTCTGGCTCTGCTGGGATTGGCCACGCTGGCGCAGGCCGCGCCGCAGGTGGCCAGCGTCGAATCACCGGGAAAGGTGCTCAAGGTCAGCCTGGTGCTGGACGTTGGCACCGCGCGCTATCGCGTAGAGCGTTTCGGCGAGACCGTGGTGGAAGATTCGAAGCTGGGCTTTGCCTTGCGCGATGGCCGCCTGGACCGGGATTTCGCCCTGCTCGGCCAACAGCAACGCAGCGTCGATGACAACTGGGAACAGCCCTGGGGCGAACGCCGGCTCACCCGCAACCACTTCAACGAACTGACCGTGCAGCTGGCCGAGACCACCGGCAGCAAGCGCCGGCTGGATGTGGTGTTCCGCGTCTACGACGATGGCCTCGGCTTCCGCTACGTATTCCCCGAGCAGCCGAACCTGCGCGAAGCCATCATCGATGACGAGCTGACCGAGTTCGCCATCGCTCAGGATTCCACCGCGTGGTGGATCCCTGCCGGCGAACCGATCCACTACGAGTACCTGTACCAGCGCACGCCGCTGCGCGAGGTTCCGCTGGTGCATACGCCGATGACCCTGCGCAGCCGCGATGGGCTGCACGTGGCGATCCACGAGGCGGCGCTGGTGGACTATGCCGGCATGTGGCTGCGGCGAACCGAGGGCCAACGCCTGCGCGCGCAGCTGTCACCCTCGGCAGAAGGCTGGAAGGTGCGCCGCGCCCTGCCCTTCGCCACGCCGTGGCGCACGCTGCAGATTGCCGACCGTGCCGGTGGCCTGGTCGAATCGGACCTGATCCTCAACCTCAACGAACCCAATGCGCTGGGTGATGTGAGCTGGGTGAAGCCGGCCAAGTACCTGGGCGTGTGGTGGTCGATGCACCTGGACAACGAGAGCTGGGCGAACGGGCCGAAGCACGCGGCCACCACTGCGAAGACGAAGAAGGTGATCGACTTCGCCGCCGCACACGGCTTCCGTGGCGTGCTGGTGGAAGGCTGGAACCCGGGCTGGGACGGCAACTGGGTCGGCAACGGCTACGACTTCGATTTCACCCGTGCCACGCCCGATTTCGACATTGAAGCGCTGTCGGCGTATGGCCTGAAGAAGGGCGTGCACCTGATCGGCCACCATGAAACCGGCTGCGCCATCGAGCACTACGAGGAGCAGCTGGACGCTGCGCTGGACCTGTACGCGCGGCTGGGCGTGGACCAGTTCAAGACCGGCTACGTCTGCGACGATGGCCAGGTCGACCGCCGCAATCCCACGGGGGGCCCACTGTGGCGCGAGTGGCACGACGGTCAGTTCATGGCCCGCCACCATCTGACGGTGGTGCAGGAGGCTGCGCGCCGCCATCTGTCGGTGAACCCGCATGAGCCGATCAAGGACACCGGCCTGCGCCGCACCTATCCCAACTGGATCTCGCGCGAAGGCGCACGTGGCATGGAGTACAACGCCTGGGGCCAGCCGCCGAACCCGCCGGAACATGAGGTCAACCTGGTGTTCACCCGCATGCTGGCCGGGCCGATGGATTACACCCCCGGCATCCTCAGCCTGAAGGGCCGCCACGGCCAGGCCATTCCCAGCACGCTGGCACGCCAGCTGGCGCTGTATGTGGTGCTGTACAGCCCGATCCAGATGGCCGCCGACCTGCCCGAGCACTACCTGCAGCATCGCGAGGCATTCCGTTTCATCGAAGACGTGGCGGTGGACTGGGAGCAGAGCCGCGTGCTCGATGGCGAAGTGGGCGACTACGTGACGATCGTGCGCCGCGACCGCAACAGCCGCGACTGGTTCCTCGGCAGCATCACCGACGAGCACGGCCGTGTGCTGCCGGTGTCGCTGGGCTTCCTGGAACCGGGCGTGCGCTACCGCGCCGAGATCTACCGCGATGGCGAGGGCGCGGATTTCCGCAGCAATCCCTTCGCATTCGCGCGCGAAACCCGAGAGGTGACCAGCGCCGACGTGCTGACGCTGGTGCTGGCATCGGGGGGT
>NZ_JAOECR010000092.1:0-7297 GCF_029836955.1 Stenotrophomonas sp. GD04054
TACCCAATCAATGGCTCGGCGATGGTCGCCGTTGGTAGGTGCCGACCGTTGGTCGGCACAATCTGTCGGCAGCGATGGGTTCTGCAGGGCGTGCCGACCAACGGTCGGCACCCACCGGGTTCAAGGTGTGTGCCAACCAAGGTTGGCACCTACCAGAGCAACGACGGTCAGCTGGTGGTGCGCAGCGGCGCCATCTTCCACAACAGCGCGCGGAACGGGGCCAGCAGGCAGACGCCGATCGCCAGCTTCACCGCCAGGTCGCCAGCGGCCCAACTCACCCACGGCAGGGTCGAACCGGCAAACGCGATCGACCAGAAAATGGTGGTATCCACCGTCGCGCTGCAGGTGGTGGCCACCATCGGTGCGCGCCACCAGCTGCCACGGCGCAGGCGGTCGAACACGGTGATGTCCAGCAGCTGGGCCACGATGAAGGCCGAGCACGAGGCAATGGCGATGCGCGGGGTGGCCACCCAGATCGAAAGCAGCACCGCCACCGCGAAACCGATCCACGCCACGCGCCGGGCCGGGCCCGGGCCGAAGCGGCGGTTGATCAGGTTGCTGACCAGGAACGCGACCGGATAGCTGAAGGCACCCCAGGTCAGCCAATCGTTGATCGGGTACTGCACCAGTACGTTGGACAGCAGCACCACCGCGCCCATGGCCAGTACCGCCAGCACCAGGGCGCGGGCGGTCAACGGGGCAAACACAGGGGCAGGACGCACGGACATGGCGAGCCAGGGGGACAAAGGGGATCGCCCATTATCCGCCCGGCCCGCGGCAATGCCAAAACCGGCCGTTCAGCTTTACAGCGTTTCGCTCATCACATCGCCGGCGGCATAGGCGGTCGGCACATAGGCCAGCGCCTGGCCCTGCGCGCTCTTCACGGTCCAGCCGGCACCCGCGTCGGTCGGGTCGAAGCGCACCTGCTGGCCGACGACGAAACCGGCAATCGGGTCATCGCCTGCAGCCGCCGGCCATTGCAGCGTTGCGGTCTGGTCGGCCTTGCCGGGCACCTGCAGGTGCACCTGGCGATCACCGGCTGGCGTGGTGGCGACCTGCTTCACTTCCATCGGTGGCAGCGGCACCGCCGGCGTGCGTGCGGCGACCTTGCCGTTGCGCTCGCTGGCCTTGAACGGGGCCTTGGACAGTTCGGCCAGTCCCATCGCCGTGGCCAACGGAATCGACAGCACGATCAGCGACGTGACCAGCACGCTGGTCTGGCCGCTGTTCAACTGCGGCGCGGCGCCGGCATGGACGGTGGGCACCACCAGCGCCGAAAGCAGCAGGGCAGTGGCGGGAACGCGCAGGCAACGGAACATGGAGACCTCCTGGTCAGGGTGGGGACGGCGGCTCAGCGCCGGGTATCGAAGATGTCGCGCGGGCCGGTGGCCTCGGGCAGATATTCCAGTGGACGGCCCTGGTTGTCCTTCAACTGCCATCCCTGGTCGGCGCCGGTCGGTTCGAAGTTCACGGTCTGGCCCACGGTGAACTGCACGGCGGGATCGCCGATGCCGCGCGGGTACTGCATCGATGCGGTGTTCTGCGGATCGTTGGCATCGCGCAGCAGCACTTCGCGGCGGCCATCCACGGTGGTGGCGATCGCGCTCACCTGCATCTGCGGCAGCTTGATCTGCTGCGGGCGGGCCAGCGGCTGGCCAGCGTCGGCGGCATCCTGGGCTTCCTTCGCCGCCGCCGCGCGGGCCGACGTCACCATCTGCGTGGACATCTCCAGGCTCGGTCCCTGCGGGCCCGGGTCGTGGATGATCACGATGCGGCGCTCTGCATGAGCGGCCGTGGACCAGGCCAGGCTTGCGACGATCAGCATCGGCATCAGGACGGCGGGCAGGGTACGCATGTCGTTCTCCTTGCTGGATTCAGGGCGTGGCGGCGGCAGCACCAGCTACCGGCACGTGAGGGATCACCAGTTCCTGCTGCAGCTGGCTGCGCTGGTGCAGGAAGTCGAACACCGATTCCACCGTCACCACCGAATAGTTGCCGGAGATGCGCTCGCCGGCCGGATGGTCAGTGGTGGTGGCGTTGGCCACGAACAGGCGCGCACCCACGCGCTTGCCGAGGCCGATATGCAGCACGCTGGGCTGGTACTTCTGCTGGCGCAGCCACTGCTGCGCCTGTTCGCGCTTGACGATGGCCGGCGCGCCTTCGGTCTGCGCCATCGCCGCGGCCAGCACCTCCAGCACCCACTGGTTGGAGTTCTGGTAGTCGGTGGCAAACGGGTAGGCAACCACGTTGTATTTGGTTTCGTGCAGCGCCTTGGGCTGGATCGACGGCGACACCAGCATCGCTTTCAACGCGGTACGCAGCGGCGCCGAGGGCACGCCGATGCGCAGGTCGGTATGGCCGCCGCTCTCGCCGACGAAGTTGCCCAGCCCTTCGTGGTACAGCTGCGAGCTGTCGGTCTTGCAGCGGTTGAGCAGGTGCATCGCGCGCCAGCGGCCATTGTCCTCACGCACCAGGAAGGCCAGGTGGCTGTGGCGCAGGCCGTAGCGGCTCAGGTCCTGGCCACCGCGCGCGGCCACCACCACGTCCACATCGGGCAGCGCGTCCAGGCGCTCAGCGGTGGTCCAGGCCACGTCCAGCATCGCCGCCTGCGCGGCCACGCTCGGGTAGCGCTCGCGGCATTCGGTGCTGTTGGCCCAGGCCGGTGCGGTCGCCAGCAGGCTGGCGATCAGCAGCGCGGCGCGCGGCAGTCGGGAGAAACGATCCATGTCGATACCTTCAACGGCGGGCAGGCCCGCACGCCGATCATACGCTGCTCAGCGCAGGGGACGATCCACGCCCTTGCGCTGGAGCTCCTTGTCGCAGGCATCGCTGATCGGGGCCACCGGCAGCGGTGGGCGCTGGCCCTTCGGATCGCGCAGCGCCGGTTGTTCGCGGTACGCGTCCAACTGCTGCTGGCATTGATACGAAATCGGATCCAGCTCGGTGGGCGTGGTGGAGCAGGCAGCGAGCAGGGCCAGGGCCAGGGGCAGCAGGAGCAAGGTACGCATGAAGACGTTCAGAGTGATGGGGGAAGCTGGACTCTAACCGCGGTACCGGATCGAAATGTTCAGAAAACGCTGGGCACCCCGGTAGTGCCGGCCGCTGGCCGGCAATGTCAGGATCTTCGGTAGCGCGTAGAGCATTGCCGGCCAGCGGCCGGCACTACCGTGATGCCAGGCGCCGAGGATTGCCGGCCAGCGGCCGGCACTACCCCAATGCCAGGCGCTGTTTCACTTCTGCCGCGATCCGCGCGGTCTCGCGCAGTGGCTCGATGCGGTCGTACTGCCAGTCCAGCCAGTGCGCCTGCAGCCGGCCGCGCTCGCGCAGCTGCTGCTGGAAGCGCGCCAGCCGCCCCTGCACGGTATCGGCCAGCGCCACCATCACCGGCATGCGCGTGGCGCAGGCTTCAGACAGCAGGTTCACCGAATCGGGCGAGACCACCACGCGGTTGGCCCAGCCGAGCAGGCCGCCATAAGGATTCGTACCGTCGCCGCCGTCGCCCCAGATCACGTGCGGCAGGTCGGCGAACGTCGCGCGCAGGATCTCGGCCAAGGCCGGTGGCGTGCGCCGCGAAGTCGTGGCCAGCAGGCTGCCGCCCTCGCTGCGGATCTGCTCGGCCAACGCCTGGAACACGCCCACCATCGCGGTCTCGTCCCAGGGCGCCAGCGGTGTCGGCCCGCCCACCAGCAGCGCGGTGCGCGGGCCGGGCAGGGTACTGAAGCCGGCGAACGCGGCGCGGCCCCAGGCCAGCCAGTCATCGTCCACCGGATTGAGGCTGCCGAGCAAGGTCAGCACGTTGCTGCCACGCAGGGCATCGTGTTCGGGCACCACCACCATGTCCCAGTGGCGGGCATTGATGCGCGGGTCGAGGATCTGCACCACCTGGCTGCCACGTGCGCGCAGCACGCGCAGTGCGCCGGCGGCCTGACGGCCACAGCCGATCGCCAGCGGCGGTGCGTCCGCGGCCAGCGTCGCGAATGCCTCGCCATAGCCGTTCACATCACCGGGCAGCCGCCGCGGCGACAGCCAGCGCCAGGGTGCGCGGGGCTGCAGGACCAGCGGCCGATGGGTGCCCTGGCGCAGCGCAGAGGCCAGCGCGACCGCCTGGCGGACATTGCCCGCACGGCCGTCCGTGACCGTCCAGGGCGCGCTCGATCGTTTCACCTGTGGCATTAATTCGTTTCAGCCCTGCTGGGTGTTGCAACAGTCGCGACACTCTACACTGCGGCTCGTCGTTTCGCCCCGCGCCGCCCGCGGGCACTGACTTCCCTTAGCCGCCCTGGAGATCCACCGATGTCCCACGCGCTCGACGCTGCTGCCCTCGACCAGCTGTTCCGTACTGCCCGCACCCAGAACGCTTTCCTCGACAAGCCGGTCCCGGCCAGCCTGCTGCAGGAACTGTACGACCTGGTGAAGTGGGGCCCGACCGCCGCCAACACCACGCCGGCCCGCTTCGTCTTCGTCACCTCGAAGGACGCGAAGGCCAAGCTGGCCCCGGCCCTGTCCGAAGGCAACCACGACAAGACCATGGCCGCCCCGGTCACCGTCATCATCGGCTTCGACCTGGACTTCCACGAGAAGCTGCCGTACCTGTTCCCGCACACCGATGCCAAGGCCTGGTTCGACGGCCCGCAGGAAGGCCGCCACGAAGCCGCCATCCGCAACGGCAGCCTGCAGGGCGCCTACCTGATCCTGGCCGCACGCGCGCTGGGCCTGGATGCCGGCCCGATGTCGGGCTTCGATGCCGCCAAGGTGGATGAAGCCTTCTTCGCCGGCACCTCCATCAAGTCGAATTTCCTGGTCAACCTGGGTTACGGTGACTCGGCGGGCCTGTTCCCGCGTCTGCCGCGCCTGTCGTTCGACGAAGCGGCGCGCATCGCGTAAGTCGTTGTATCGGTTTCGGGCCTGCCGTCCCGTGGCAGGCTCTTGCTGCACCGTGTACCCACCCTACGATCCGGAGAGTTCCTCAGATGAGCGCCACCCGTAAACTGCTGCTGCCGCTGGCCCTGACCCTGGCCATCGCCGCCTGCTCCAAGCCGGCCGACACCGCTGCCCCGGCTGCTGACGCTGCCGCCCCGGCCACCACCGAACAGGCTGCCACCCCGGCTGCCGATGCCGCTGCCGCTGCGCCGGCCGCCGAAGCGATCAAGATCGCCTCGGGCACCTACAAGCTGGACCCGACCCACACCGACGTGCTGGCCCAGTGGAGCCACTTCGGCTTCTCCAACCCGAGCGCGCACTTCGGCAACGTTGAAGGCACCCTGGTGTACAACGCCGAAGACGTGACCAAGTCCACCGTGGAAGTGAAGCTGCCGCTGAGCGGCCTGAACAGCTTCACCGCCAAGTTCGACGAGCACCTGAAGAGCGCCGACTTCTTCGACGCCTCCAAGTTCGCCGATGCCACCTTCAAGAGCACCAAGGTGGAAGCCGCTGGCACCAACAAGCTGACCGTCACCGGCGACCTGACCATCAAGGGCATCACCAAGCCGGTCACCCTGGACGTCACCGTCAACGGCGGCGGCGAGCACCCGATGGCCAAGGTTCCGGCCGCCGGCTTCGATGCCACCACCACCCTGAAGCGCAGCGATTTCGGCGTCGGCGCGTATGCCCCGAACGTCAGCGATGAAGTGAAGATCCGCATCACCACCGAAGCCACCGGCGAAAAGCCGGCGGCTTGATGCACCGCACTCACTCGTCGTGAGAAGGCAGAAGGCCCGCTGAAAAGCGGGCCTTCTTTTTGGGTTCTGGTAGAGCCGGCCGCTGGCCGGCTGCATGCTAGGTGCCCGATGCTGATGGGGTTGCCGGCCAGCGGCCGGCACTACCCGGTAGGTGCCAACCTGCATCTGGTAGGTGCGGACCTGCATCTGGTGGGTGCGGACCGTTGGTCCGCACGATCCCTCAGCGCAGCGCGCCCAACCATGCCACGCACGCTTCGCTCGGGCTCTGCTTGGCCCTCACCGCCAGCCCGCTCACGCGCACGAAGGTCTGCGCGGCCTGCGCCACCACCTGACGTGCGATCAGCGCGGCCTGCTTGGTCGCGGCCTGCTGCTTGCGCAGCTGCACGATGTTGATCGAAGGCCGGCCCACCGGCGCGTACTTCTGGTCGCGGCGCAGCACATCGGCCACCTGTGCCACTTCGAATTCGGCCTGCAGGTAGCGGTGTTGTGCCTCCACCAGCTCACGCAGCGGTACGCGCAGGGCAGCGGTGTCGGCGAAGGCGGCCAGTGCCGCGTCGCAGGCGGCGTCATCGGCAAAGCGGGTACGCAGCGCATCCACGCTGGCCAGGGTCAGTTTGGCCATGTGGCCCTCGTTGCTGCAGGAAAGGAGCGCGATTGTCGCATTGCTTGGCGTGCTCCGGGCCGGGAGGCTTTCGCTTTGGTAGAGTCGACTGTCAGTCAACTGCTCTTGGCGCGATGCCGGAAACCCCCGCGCTGCGCGCGATAGTCGACTGACAGTCGACTCTACCTGGCTGGCATTTCAGGCGCAGCCGCATCCACGGAAGGAAGACCCATGCAGGACACGCAGTACTGGTTGAACGAATTCTGGACGGGCCTGAGCGTGCTCGACCTGGTGGGCGGCAGCCTGCTCGGCACGCTGCTGGGCCTGGTGCTGGGCATCTTTGCCTGGCGCTGGCTGCACCGCCGCGGTTGGCTGCAGCGGCGCAAGCGCTGGCATCACTGGCTGCTGGCCAGCTACGTGGTGCTGCTACCGCTGGCCACCGCCTTCTTCGGCCTGCAGCTGGGCTTTACTGCTGGCGCGCACCGCGCGCTGTTCAAGCAGCTCGATCATTTCCAGCCGCACCTGCAGACCCTGGTGGAAGGCTGGAGCGAAGGCTTCACCGATTCGCTGGACGACCCGCGCATGCGCGAGGCATTGCGCAGCCAGGGCACGGTGGGGGATGTGGCCGATACCATCGCTTCGGCCTACCTCAGCGAACATCCGTTGCCCGGTCTTGATCGTCTTGGCAACGGCCCGTTGGCGCGCGGCACCGGTTGGGTGATCGGCAAAGTGCGCGAAGGCCTGCTGCGCGGCATGGTGGAAGACACGCTGGTGGACAAGGCCGGCACGCTCGGCCTGGAGCCCAAGGTGGTGCGCGAGGCGCTGACCATGCATGTGGATGAGCTGCTGCACACCCGTGGCGTGCTGCGACTGGTGAAGGCGCAGATCAACAGCATGATGCCCGGCGTGTACTTCGGGCTGCTGTTGCCGTTGCTGATCATCGCGCTGCTGGTGGCGCTGGAGATCTGGGCCGCGCAGCGGTTCGGGTGGACGCGGCAGGTGGCATCCAACGCGGTAG
>NZ_JAOECR010000093.1:0-6861 GCF_029836955.1 Stenotrophomonas sp. GD04054
AACACACGCGTCGATGGATCAGGACGTCATCCGGTCCCAGAAGCCCTTCACGCCATCCATGAAGGTGGCCGACTTCGGCGAATGCTTGCGTGCTTCCTCGCCGACGAAGGTGGCTTCGAACTGTTCCAGCAGCTTGCGCTGCTCAGGGGTGAGGTTGACCGGGGTCTCCACCACCACGCGGCAGTACAGGTCGCCTTCGCTGCGGCTGCGCACCGAACGCACGCCCTTGCCACGCAGGCGGAACAGCTTGCCGGTCTGGGTCTCGGCCGGAATGCGGATCTCCGCTTCGCCGCCGAGGGTGGCCACGCGCACGGTGTCACCCAGTGCCGCCTGCGAGATGCGGATCGGCACTTCGCAGTGCAGGTCGTCGCCATCGCGCTGGAAGATCGCATGCTCGCGCACGCGCACTTCCACGTACAGGTCGCCCGGTGGCGTACCGGCCGGACCAGCTTCGCCCTCGCCCTGCAGGCGGATGCGGTCGCCGGTATCGACGCCGGCCGGCACCTTCACCGACAGCACCTTGTCTTCCTCGACACGGCCGTTGCCGTGGCAGGTCTTGCAGGGCTTGGCGATGATCTGGCCACGGCCGCCGCAGTTGTGGCAGGCCTGCTGCATGGCGAAGATGCCGCGCTGGATGCGCACCTGGCCGCGGCCATGGCACACATTGCAGGTTTCGACCTTGCCGTCTTCCGAGCCACTGCCATCGCAGTCGCCGCACTCGGCCAGGGTCGGAATCTCGATGCGGCGCTCGACTCCGCGCACGGCTTCTTCCAGGTCCAGCTCCATCACGTAGCCGATATCGGCGCCGCGACGCGCCTGGCGCGGTCCACCGCCACCGCCGCCAAAGATGTTGCCGAAGATATCGCCGAAGATATCGTTCATGTCCGGGGCGCCCGGGCCGCCGCCGCCCATGCCGTGCTCGAACGCCGCGTGGCCATGGCTGTCGTACATGCGGCGCTTGTTGCCGTCGGACAGCACTTCGTAGGCTTCCTTGCACTCCTTGAAGGAGGCTTCGGCCGCCGCATCACCCGGGTTGCGGTCCGGGTGGAACTTCATCGCGCAGCGACGGTACGCCTTCTTCAGCTCGTCGTCGGTGGCGGTGCGGGCAACGCCCAGCACTTCGTAATAATCGCGCTTGCTCATATCGTGGATCTGGTTCCGGAAAGTCGGGATTCGTCAAAGCGGAAGAGCGGAACCAGGTCCGCTCTTGCGTCGGGCGCCCCGACACGCCGGTGGGCGGTCAGGACCCTGATGCGACAACGGGACGCTGGTGGCCAGCGTCCCGTGTCGGTCCGGATCAGGACTTCTTGTCGTCCTTGACTTCGGTGAACTCGGCGTCGACCACGTCGTCCTGCGCCTTGCCGGCATTGCCGGCGTCGGCACCCGGGGCACCGCCCTGGTCGGCCGAAGCAGCGGCGAACAGCGACTGGCCAGCTTCTTCCAGCGCCTTCGACTTGGCTTCGATCTGTGCCTTGTCGTCACCCTTCATCGCGGTTTCCAAGTCGGCCAGGGCCGCCTCGACCTTGCCGATGACATCGCCGCCGACCTTGCTGCCGTGCTCGGTGATGGCGCTGCGGGTGCCGTGGATCAGGGCGTCGGCCTGGTTGCGGGCCTGCACCAGTTCCTGGAACTTCTTGTCTTCTTCGCGGTTGGCTTCCGCGTCGGCGACCATGCGCGCGATCTCTTCCTCGGACAGACCCGAACCGGCCTTGATCTCGACCTTCTGTTCCTTGTTGGTCTTCTTGTCCTTGGCCGACACGTGCAGGATGCCGTTGGCGTCGATGTCGAAGGACACTTCCACCTGCGGCAGGCCACGCGGGGCCGGCTCGATGCCGGACAGGTCGAACTTGGCCAGCGACTTGTTGAAGCGGGCCTGTTCGCGCTCACCCTGCAGCACGTGCACGGTCACGGCCGACTGGTTGTCCTCGGCGGTGGAGAACACCTGCGAGGCCTTGGTCGGGATGGTGGTGTTCTTCTCGATGATCTTGGTGAACACGCCGCCCATGGTCTCGATGCCCAGCGACAGCGGGGTCACGTCCAGCAGCAGCACGTCCTTGACGTCGCCGCCCAGCACGCCGCCCTGGATCGCAGCACCCAGTGCCACGGCTTCGTCCGGGTTGACGTCCTTGCGCGGTTCCTTGCCGAAGAACTCGGTCACCGCCTGCTGCACCTTCGGCATGCGGGTCTGGCCGCCGACCAGGATCACTTCGCTGATGTCGCTCGAACGCAGGCCGGCATCGTTCAGGGCGACGCGGCACGGCTCGATCGACTTCTTGATCAGGTCGTCCACCAGGGCTTCCAGCTTGGCGCGGGTCAGCTTGATGTTCAGGTGCTTCGGACCCGACGCGTCAGCGGTGACGTACGGCAGGTTCACTTCGGTCTGCTGGGCGCTGGACAGCTCGATCTTGGCGCGCTCGGCAGCATCCTTCAGGCGCTGCAGGGCCAGCGGATCCTTGCGCAGGTCGATGCCCTGGTCCTTGTTGAACTCTTCAACCAGGTACTCGATGACGCGGTTGTCGAAGTCTTCGCCACCCAGGAACGTGTCGCCGTTGGTGGCCAGCACTTCGAACTGCTTTTCACCGTCAACGTTGGCGATCTCGATCACCGAGACGTCGAAGGTACCGCCGCCCAGGTCGTACACCACGATCTTGCGATCCTTGTTGTCGCCCTTGTCCAGGCCATAGGCCAGCGCGGCCGCGGTCGGCTCGTTGATGATGCGCTTGACGTCCAGGCCGGCGATGCGGCCGGCGTCCTTGGTTGCCTGGCGCTGGCTGTCGTTGAAGTAGGCCGGCACGGTGATGACCGCTTCGGTGACCTTCTCACCGAGGAAGTCCTCGGCGGTCTTCTTCATCTTTTCCAGCACCTTGGCCGAGATTTCCTGCGGGGCCATCTTCTTGCCGTCGCTGGTGGCCACCCAGGCGTCGCCATTGTCATGGGCCAGGATGCTGTACGGGACGTGCGCGATGTCCTTCTGCACTTCGGCGTCGGTGAACTTGCGGCCGATCAGGCGCTTCACCGCGTAGAAGGTGTTCTTCGGGTTGGTCACGGCCTGGCGCTTGGCCGAGGCACCGACCAGGACTTCGCCGTCCTTGGTGTAGGCGACGATCGACGGGGTGGTGCGATCGCCTTCCGAATTCTCGATGACGCGGGCCTTGCCGCCGTCCATGATCGCCACGCACGAGTTGGTGGTGCCGAGGTCGATACCAATGATCTTGCCCATGGGGGAGACTCCTGAGGATGCTTGTTGGTGTCAGTCCGGCCGTTCGGCCGGTGGATGAATACGATGTGGGGGAGGCTCGTGGAACATTCAAGCCATCTCCCGAACGCTGTGTTCAGCGCCTGGAAAACCTTGCCAGGCATGGCCTGGCACAACCGGGACCGGGCAAAGCCCGGCCTGGTCCATCAATCGGCGGCCACCACCACCAGCGCCGGCCGCAGCAGGCGCTCGTTGAGCAGGTAGCCCTTCTGGAACACGGTCACCACGCTGCCCGGGGCGGCGCCCGGCGTCGGCACCTGGCTGATGGCCTGGTGGTGTTCCGGGTTGAACGGCTGGCCGATCGGGTCCAGCAGGACCAGTCCGTTGTCGGCGGCCACCTTCAGCAGCTGCTTGTAGGTCAGCTCCAGGCCTTCGCGCAGCGGGTGCGGGTCGTCGCCGGCGGCCTTCAGGCCGGCATCCAGGCTGTCGAACACGGGGAGCAGATCGCCCAGCAGCTTCTCGTTGGCGAACTTGCGGGCCTGTTCGATGTCACGGGCAACGCGCTTGCGCTGGTTCTCCAGGTCGGCGCGCTCACGCAGGGCATCGGCCTTGACCTGTTCGATTTCGGCGCGCAGGCGCTCGACTTCGTCGTTGACGCCGGCGGTGGCGGCCGCATCGGCGGCACTCTGCTGGGATTCGATATCTGGCTGTTCGTGGTTCATGTCTGGGTCCCTGGCGGTCAATCTCCGCCTCCACCCACCCTAGTGTGGGCGGGATGCTGCGTTTCAAGCGTCGGATGTTCCCGGCGGGCGGCCGGCTGGCGAAAACGCCGCGCCCAGTACATCGGCGGTAGCCTGGACCAGCGGGATCACGCGGTCGTACGCCATCCGCTTGGGGCCGATCACCCCCAGCACGCCCAGCACCTGGCCATTGGCCGTGTAAGGGGCGGTGACCAGCGAGACGCCCTGCAGCGGCATCATCCCGGTCTCCTCGCCGATGAAGATGCGCACGCCGGGCGCCTGGATGGTCCGCTCCAGCAGCTGCAGGATCTCGCGCTTGCTGGAGAACAGCTCGAACAGCTCGCGCAGGCGCTCCAGGTCGGACAGGTCCTGCACCCCCATCAGGCGGGTCTGGCCCGCCACCAGCATGTCGTCGGCAGCCGGCTGCAGGGCCTGCTCGGCCAGCTCGATGCTGTGCGCCAGCAGCTGTTCCAGCTCGGAGCGGGCATCGCGCAGTTCCAGCAGCAGTCGGGTGCGGATCTCGGCCATCGGCAGGCCGGCGAAATGGGCATTGAGGTAGTTCGCGACCTGCTCCAGCTGGCCCGGCGCGAACTCCTGCCGGGTTTCGATGACGCGGTTCTGCACCTCGTTGTCGGCAAACACCAGGATCGCCAGCACCCGGCGCCCGTCCAGCGCCACGAAGTCGATCTGGCGGAAGGCGAACTGCTCGCGTCGCGGCGCGCTGACCACGCCGACGAAGTGGCTCATCGCCGACAACAACTCCGAGGCGCTGCCGAGCAGGGCCTGGGTGCTGCCGCCGCCAGCCAGTTCCTGCCGCAACCGGGCCAGCTCACCCTCGCCCGGCGGCTGCATCTGCAGCAGGCTGTCGACGAACACGCGGTAGCCATGCGCGGTCGGAACGCGCCCGGCGGAGGTGTGCGGCGAGGCCAGCAGCCCCAGGTCTTCCAGGTCACCCAGGATGTTGCGGATGGTGGCCGGACTGACCTCCAGGCCGGCCACGCGCGCCAGTGTCTGCGAGCCGACCGGCTCGCCGTCCTGGATGTAACGCGCGATCAGCGTGCGCAGCAGATGGCGCGCACGCGGGGCAAGCTGGTCGGGAGAACCGTGCATGGAATCAACCTGTGAGACACGGACACTAGATAATGGCGGCGCATCACCTTGGCAAGTCATTGGACCTCCCTCGCCCGCGTGCTAGCGTTGCGCGGCTGCTGATACCCCCTTACCCATGCTCAGACATCTTTCGATCAAGGATTTCGCCGTCGTCCGCGCCACCGAACTGGAGTTCGGGCCAGGCATGACCGTGGTTTCAGGCGAGACCGGCGCCGGCAAGTCGCTGATGGTCGACGCGCTGGGCTTCCTGTCCGGCCTGCGCGCCGACAGCGGCGTGGTCCGCCACGGCGCCGCGCGCGCCGAGCTTTCGGCCGAGTTTGCGCTGGAGCAGCTGCAGGCTGCACGCCAGTGGCTGGCCGACAACGAGCTGGACGACGAGGAGCAGTGCCAGCTGCGCCGGGTCATCCGCGCCGATGGCGGTTCGCGGGCCTGGATCAACGGCCGCCCGGTGACCCTGGCGCAGCTGGGCGACCTGGCCTCGCTGCTGGTGGAGATCCACGGACAGCACGAACAGCAGGCCCTGCTGACGCGCCCGTCGCAGCTGGCCCTGCTGGACGCTTATGCCGGCAACGAGAACGAGCGCCGCCAGGTGCGCCGCGCCGCCGCGGCCTGGCAGGCTCTGGTCGATGAATCGCTGGCGCTGTCGCAACAGGGCGACGTCAGTGACCGGATCGGCTTCCTGGAGCACCAGCTGCGCGAACTGGACCGCGAAGATCTGGAACCGGAGTCGATCGTCGCACTCGGTGCCAGCCACCGCCGCCAGGCCCACGCCAGCGCCCTGCTGAGCGCCTGCCAGGCGGCCAGCAACCAGCTCAATGGCGACGACGGCAGTTCCGCGCTGGACCTGCTGCAGCAGGTGCGCCACGAGCTGTCGCGCCTGATCGAACACGACCCGCGCCTGGGCGAGGTGGACGGCCTGATCGAGAACGCCTCGATCCAGCTGCACGAAGCCCTGTCGCTGCTGGACCGCGTGCACGACGACCTTGATGCCGACCCGGAGCAGTTCGAGGAGAACGAGCGTCGCCTCGGCCGCCTGCACGACCTGGCCCGCAAGCACCGCGTGCCGATGGACGAGCTGGGCGCGCAGCGCGAGCGCATGCATGCCGAAGTGGAACAGCTGCGCGGCGCCGACGAACGCCTGCAGCGCCTGTCCGGCGAGATCGACAAAGCCGCCGCCGCCTGGCGCATACAGGCCGAGGTGCTGACCGCCAGCCGTCGCAGCGCCGCTGCCGAACTGTCGGCCACCACCACCGGCATCATCGCCGAGCTGGGCATGGGCGGTGGCCAGTTCCTGATCGAGCTGGAGCCACAGGACGCCGGCAAGCCCGATCCGCAGGGTGCCGAACGCGTGGAATTCCTGGTGGCGGCCAACGCCGGCCAGCCGCCGCGCGCCCTGCGCAAGGTGGCCTCGGGCGGTGAACTGTCGCGCATCTCGCTGGCCATCGAAGTGGCCGCGCTGGACCTGGATGCAGTACCGACCATGGTGTTCGACGAAGTCGACTCCGGCATCGGCGGCGCGGTGGCGGATATCGTCGGCCAGAAGCTGCGCGCCCTTGGCGAGAAGCGCCAGGTGCTGTGCGTGACCCACCTGCCGCAGGTCGCCTCCAAGGGCCACGCGCATTACCGGGTCAGCAAGGCGCCGGTGGAAGGCATGACCCAGAGCGCGGTGGAAAAGCTGGACAGCAAGGCGCGCGAGGAAGAGCTGGCGCGCATGCTCGGCGGCGTGGAAGTGAGCAAGGAAGCGCGCGCCGCCGCCCGCAAGCTGCTGCAGGTCTGAGGCCTGTTCGCGGTTATCCACGCATGGCGTGGATCTAC
>NZ_JAOECR010000094.1:0-6496 GCF_029836955.1 Stenotrophomonas sp. GD04054
GACGGGCTACCGGGAAGGCCCAGTCGAGCGCCGCTCGACTCTACAGAAAGCAGTAACCCGCCTTCGGCGGGTTACTTGCTGCCGCCGGCCATGGTGCCGGCGGCGTCGATCTCGGCCTGGGCCCGGGCGGCATACAACGTGCCCGGCGGCGGCTGACGGCTGAAGAACGTGTGCACGCCGTCCAGCACCGCACCGGCGATCTTGCGCTGGTAGGCCGGGTCGATCAGGCGGCGCTCTTCATCCGGATTGGAGATGAACGCGGTTTCCACCAGCATCGCCGGCATGTCCGAAGTACGCAGCACCGCGAAGTTGGCGCGCTCGATGTTCGGCTTGTGGTTGTTGCCGATCCGCTTCAGGCCGCCCAGCACATGGCCGGCCGCGTCCTCGGACGCCTTCATGTAGCCGCTCTGGGCCAGATCCAGCAGCACGTTGGCGAGCGTGCCTTCGGTCTGCTGCAGGCGCACGCCACCGACCAGGTCGGCCGCGTTTTCCTTGTCCGCCAGCCAGCGGGCGCGCTGCGAAGAGGCGCCCTTGGTCGACAGCACGTACACCGACGAGCCCGTGGCCGAACGGTTTTCCGCCGCGTCGGCATGGATCGAAATGAAGATGTCGGCCTTGTTCGCACGCGCCTTCTGCGCGCGCATCGGCAGCGGAATGAACACGTCGCTGTCGCGGGTCAGGTAGGCCTTCAGGCCCGGCGTCGCGTTGACCTGACGGGCCAGCTCACGCGCTACGGCCAGGGTCACATCCTTCTCGCGCTTGCCGGTCGGGCCGATCGCACCGGGGTCCTGGCCGCCGTGGCCTGGATCGATGGCCACCACCAGGTGGCGCATGCCAGCCTGCATGCGGATGCGCGAGGCATCGCTGGGCATGGCCGGACGCGGTGGCACCACCGTGGTCGGAACCGGTGCAGGCGCTGTGGCCGGCGGCGTGGTTACCACGGCGGCGGTACGCTGGCCGGCAAGGATCGCAGCCGGCGATGCGGACGGCGTACTGCTGGCAGCCGTGCCCGCTGCCGCGACCTGGGCCGGTGCAGTGGACGGGGCCGGGGTCGGAGTAGCCGGTGTGGCAGCGGCGGCGCTGGCCTGCTGCTGTACCTGCGCGGTCAACAGCGCGGTGGCGCGCGCGGCGTCGTTGCGCGACTGCGCGCTCTCGGCCGGCGTCGGTGCGGGCGTGTTGACCGGTGCCTGCGGCTGCACCGCCGGCGTCGCTGGCGGGCGGCTGGCGGCCACGGCCGCGCCATCGCCCGGCCATTCGATCACCAGCTTGGATTCATTGCCTTCGCGCTGCATCTGTGGGCGGAACGGCGCCACCGATTCAGCGAGGTCGAAAACGACACGGAAGGTCCCCGGCACCGGCTGTCCGGTACGCACCGCCGTGACTACGCCCTGCGCGGCCGGCATTTTCAGGTTGCGTATGGCGCTGGAGTCCGGGAAATCGACCACCAGGCGGTTCGGTCCGGCCAGCGACAAGGTCTTGTAACCGCCACTGCCGACCAGCGAGATCTCGGCACGGGTGCCGGTGGCGCCGGTATTCAGCAGGACCTGACGGACTTCACCGGCCCACGCACTGACGCTCGCCAGACTCAGTCCGACGGCGGCACAGATGGCAATGAGACGGTTCCCCGGGCGCATGGCTCAGGATTCAATCACCGCGCTGAACGGAATGCAACACCTTTTTCCTTAATAATCCGTAACCTGCCGGTGTTTGTTCTCGTCAGCCGACAGAAATGGCCTGCAAGTCGCCCCCTTGGGGGAGCCGTTCCAGCCATTCATGTCCGACGTCGCTGGCTCCAGTGAGACGGACGCGACGCCCCTGCCCCTCGATCTCCAGCGCCACCACCAGGTCGGTCGGCGGCAGCGCGCCAGCGCCGCGTTCCGGCCATTCCACCAGCCACAACACCGCGCTGCCCTCGTCCAGCCCGAGAAAATCGAGCTCGCCGGCCTGGCCGATCCGGTACAGATCCAGATGCCAGGCCTCGCCACCGCTGGCCAGCGGATAGCGCTCGACCAGGGTGTAGGTCGGGCTGCGGATCGCCCCCTGCACGCCCAGTGCGCGCAGCAGTGCGCGGGCGGTGGTGGATTTGCCGGCGCCCAGGTCGCCGCGCAGTTCGACCAGCGCCTGCGGCGGTCGGGTGGCGGCCAGCCACTGCCCGAGCAGTTCAGTGGCATCGCTGTCGGCAAGGAAGAAATCGATCATCGGGAGAGTTCCGGGTTGGCCAGTCGCCGCAGCGGCGACAGCAGATCAGTAGGAAGCAGGCCGCGCGCGCCGTCGGCGGCAGCGACGTCGCCGGCAAGCGCATGCAACAGCGCACCAGCGGCGGCGGCATCGAAGGCGGCCAGGCCTTGCCCACGCAGGCTGGCGATGATGCCTGTCAGCAGGTCTCCCATGCCACCCACGGCCATGCCGGGATTGCCAGCCGCGATCAGTCGTGGCCGTTGCCCCGGCGCTGCGACGATGCTGCCGGCGCCCTTCAGCACCACCACGGCGTGGAAGCGCTCGGCCAGTGCCTGTGCGCAGGTGAAGCGATCGGCCTGGATGTCAGACGTGCTGCAACCCAGCAGGCGCGCGGCCTCGCCCGGGTGTGGCGTAAGGATGGCGTCGGGCAGCGCGCGCGGATCCTGCGCCAGCAGGTTCAGTGCATCGGCATCGACCACCAGTGGCCTGGGGCTGGCCAGCACCCGCGCAAACAGTGCGCGCGCCCATTCGTCCTGGCCCAGACCGGGGCCGATCGCCACCACCTTGGCCTTGTCCAGCAGTGCCGGCAGCGCGTCACCATCTTCCAGTGCATGGGTCATGGCTTCGGGCAGCCGCGCCAGCAACGGGCCAACGTGGTCGCGGCGGGTGCCCAGGCTCAGCAATCCAGCACCCGCGCGCAACGCCGCTTCAGCCGCCATGGCGATGGCGCCGCCGCTGCCATGGTTGCCGCCGACGCACAGCACGTGCCCGGATTCGCCCTTGTGGGTATTGGTGCGGCGCGGCGGCAGCAGGGCTGGCAGGCGCACCTGCGTCCAGAGCTGCGCAGCGGGTGACACGCCCTGCCATGCGGCCGCGGGTAGCTGCAGCGGCGCCAGCGCCTTCCGCCCGCAATGGTCCAGCGCATCGCCGGTGTACAGCCCGCGATGCGGCACGATGAACTGCACGGTCAGCGCCGCCCTCACCGCCTCGCCCGGTACGGCGCCGCGGTCGGCATCCACGCCACTGGGGACGTCCAGCGCCAGAACCGGTGCCGCCTGCGCGTTGAGCGCGGCAATCAGCGTCCGCGCCACGCCCTCCGGCACGCGATCGAAGCCCAGCCCGAACAGTGCATCGACCCAGATATCGGCCTCGGGAAGCGCGCCGTCGAAATCGGTGATGGTGCCGCCGTCGGATGTGAATTCCGATGCTGCACGCTGTGCCAGCGCGGTTGACGGTGGCTTCCCCGGCAAGGCGATCACCGTCACCTCACGTCCGGCCTGCAACGCATGGCGGGCCAGCACATGGCCGTCGCCGCCGTTGTTGCCCGCACCAACCACCACGCCGATCCGCTGCGCCTGCGGCCAATGCTGCAGCAGGCACTGCCAGGCGGCCTGGCCGGCCTGTGCCATCAGGCCCCAACCGCCCTCGGCGGCCAGCGCCGAGGCCTGCGCATCAAGCGCACGCGCGGCAGCGGAATCGAACAGATCGGCAAGGTTGGCCATGCGGGGATTTTATACTGGTGCACATGTCCCCCGTCCCCGCCCCTGTCGATCCGGCCCAGGCCGTGCAGCGCATCCGCGAACTCGCCCGTGCGCATGGCTTCCAGCGCTGTGGCATCGCCGGCATCGAGCTGGGCGAGGATGAAGCGCACCTGGCCGACTGGCTGGGTCAGGGCCTGTACGGCACGATGGACTGGATGGCGCGCCACGGCACCCTGCGCGCGCGCCCGGCCGAACTGCTGCCCGGCACCGTGCGGGTGATCTCGGTGGGCATGGACTACAGCCACAAGGACGACACCGAAGCTTGGGCAACCCTGGCCGACCCGGGCCGCGCCTACGTGGCCCGTTACGCTTTGGGTCGCGACTACCACAAGCTGATGCGCAACCGCCTGCAGAAGCTGGCCACGCAGATCAACGATGAAGTGGCACCGCTGGGCTACCGCGTATTCGTCGATTCCGCCCCCGTGCTGGAACGCGCACTGGCGCGCAATGCCGGCCTGGGCTGGATCGGCAAGCACACCTGCCTGATCGACCGCCATGGCGGCTCCTGGTTCTTCATCGGCGAGATCTACATCGATATCCCGCTGCCGATCGATGCAGCGGCCACCGCACACTGCGGTACCTGCACGCGCTGCATCGATGTCTGCCCGACCCAGGCCATCACCGGCCCGCAGCGGCTGGACGCGCGGCGCTGTATCTCCTACCTGACCATCGAGCACGACGGCGCCATTCCCGAAGAGATGCGGCCGTTGATCGGCAACCGCATCTACGGCTGTGATGACTGCCAGCTGGTCTGCCCCTGGAACAAGTTCGCCAAGCGTACCGACGAAGCCGATTTCCGCGCGCGCAACAACCTCGATACCGCGCGGCTGGACCAGCTGTTCGCCTGGGATGAAGCCGAGTTCCTGCGCCGTACCGAAGGCAGCCCGATCCGGCGCAGTGGCCATGAACGCTGGCTGCGCAACATCGCCGTGGCCCTGGGCAACGCACCGTCCTCTGCCGAAGCGCTCGCCGCATTGCATACCCGCATCGATGATCCCTCGCCGCTGGTGCGTGAACACGTGCAGTGGGCGCTGGGCCAGCACACGGTGCGCTGACGTGCGATCCTGAGCCCCCGTTCCGCCCGCAGCACGCCGTTCCCATGCAGCCACGCAACAACGACATCCTCACCCCCAGCCAGCTCAACACCCTGGCCCGCGACCTGCTGGAAGGCAGCTTCCCGGCGATCTGGGTCGAGGCCGAACTGGGCAGCGTGGCGCGCCCTGCCTCCGGGCACCTGTATTTCACCCTGAAGGACGCACGTGCGCAGCTGCGCGCGGCAATGTTCCGGATGAAGGCGCAGTACCTGAAGTTCGTGCCGCGCGAAGGCATGCGCGTGCTGGTGCGCGGCAAGGTGACCCTGTACGACGCCCGTGGCGAGTACCAGATGGTGCTGGACCACATGGAAGAAGCCGGCGAAGGCGCGCTGCGCCGCGCCTTCGAGGAGCTGAAGGCACGCCTGGAGGCCGAGGGCCTGTTCGACCCGGCACGCAAGCGGCCGCTGCCGGCGCACGTGCAGCGCCTGGCAGTGATCACCTCGCCCACCGGTGCCGCCGTACGCGACGTGCTGAGCGTGCTCGGCCGCCGCTTCCCACTGCTGGAAGTGGACCTGCTGCCGACCCTGGTCCAGGGCAGCAGTGCCGCCGCGCAGATCACCCGCCTGCTGCAGGCCGCCGACGCCAGTGGCCGCTACGACGTGATCCTGCTGACCCGCGGCGGCGGCTCGCTGGAAGACCTGTGGGCCTTCAACGATGAAGCCCTGGCCCGAGCGATCGCCGCCAGCCGCACCCCGGTGGTGTCGGCGGTGGGACACGAAACCGACTTCAGCCTCAGCGATTTTGCCGCCGACCTGCGCGCACCGACGCCGTCGGTGGCGGCCGAGCTGCTGGTACCCGACCAGCGCGAACTGGCCCTGCGCCTGCGCCGCACGGCCGCCCGCATGGTGCAGTTGCAACGGCATGCGATGCAGCAGGCGATGCAGCGCGCCGACCGCGCCCTGCTGCGCCTGAACGCACAGAGCCCGCAGGCGCGGCTGGACCTGCTGCGCCGCCGCCAGCTCGATCTGGGCCGGCGCCTGCATGCCGCGTTCAACCAGCAGCAGGAACGCCGTGCCGCACGCCTGCGCCATGCGGCGGCGGTGCTGCGCGGGCACCATCCGCAACGCCAGCTCGACGCGATGCAGCGCCGCCTGGCAGCCCTGCGCGGGCGCCCGCAGATTGCGATGCAGCGCCTGCTGGAACGCGATGCACTGCGCCTGCGCGGGCTGGCGCGTTCGCTGGAAGCGGTCAGCCCGCTGGCGACTGTGGCACGTGGCTACAGCATCCTGACCCGCAGCGACGACGGTGTCCTGGTGCGGCACGTCGACCAGGTGCAGCCTGGTGACGCCCTGCAGGCCCGTATTGGCGACGGCGTGATCGAGGTGCAGGTCAAGTAAAGGGGTGTTCGGCAGGGCTGCGCCCTGCACCTGCAGAAGCGTTCAAGCAACAGCAACAGCCAAAGCTGGTATTCCGTGGGATGGCGGGGCGGTGTGGCTGTGCAGGACACGCCGTAAACCCATCCATGGGGGCTCGATGGCGCCATCCATGGCGCCAACGGTCCTGCACAACCACACCGCCCCGCCTCTGACAGATTCCGGAGGCTGTTGGTAGTTGTCGACCTTGGTCGACACGGTAGATCCACGCATGCGTGGATGAATCTCCATCGGAATCGAATATTTCGAATTGAGATCGAAGAGCATCCACGCATGGCGTGGATCTACTGCAGGTCGCGAGAATCTGTCG
>NZ_JAOECR010000095.1:0-6433 GCF_029836955.1 Stenotrophomonas sp. GD04054
CCTTGGGGGCTCGATGGCGCCATCCATGGCGCCAACGGTCCTGCGCAGCCCATCCCGACCGGCCCCTGACAGTTTCCTGCGGATGCCAGCCACGGAAGAGAATCAAAAGATCAAAAGCAAAGGCAGGCGCTCGTTGTAGAGCCGAGCCCATGCTCGGCTGCTGTACGCGAAGCCTCTCAGCCGAGCATGGCTCGGCTCTACAAGAACAATTCGATCATTTCCACGCTGTCCACGCATGGCGTGGATCTACTGTGTCGACCAAGGTCGACACCTACCAACAGCAGCGATGATCTGTCGAAGGCGGGGTGGGTCCGGTTGCGGGGGCGTGAGCGCCATGGATGGCGCGACCGAGCTTACATGGGTGAGGGCGCTTTGCTTGCGAAGCATTGCTTCGCAAGCGCCCGAACGCACAGCCGCCAGCGGCTGGGCCGGGCCCCGGAGGGGGACTTGCAGCGTCCCCCGCAACCGGACCCACCCCGCCATCCCTCAGAAACCTGCTCCTGCTGTTGGTGTTGCCGGCCAGCGGCCGGCACTACCGCGGGTGCAGGGCGCAGCCCTGCATCGACCAACCCCCTACTTCTTCAGGAAGTTGTCCACCAGCAGATGCTTCACGTCGTCGAAGCGGCCGTTCAACACCGCCTTGGCCGCATACAGCGCGGTACCGGCCACCTGCTTGGCCTCGATCTGCGGCGGCATCACCAGCTCGGCACGGCTGGTATGCACGTCCAGCAGCGCCGGGCCGCGCTGCGCCAGGAAGTCCTGCACCGCCTCCTCCAGATCCTCGCTGCGCGTCACCGTGCGGCCGTGGAAGCCGATCACCTCGGCCAGGCGGCCGAAGTCCGGGTTCTTCAGGTCGGTGTAGTTGTCCAGCAGCCCCTCCACCTTCTGCTCCAGCTCGACGAAATTCAGCGAGCCGTTGTTGAACACCACCACCTTGATCGGCAGGTTTTCCTGCACGGCCGTCAACAGGTCGCCCAACAGCATTGCCAGACCGCCGTCGCCGGAAAGCGAGATCACCTGCCGGCCGGGGAACGCCTTCTGCAGGCCCAGCGCCTGCGGCATCGCGTTGGCCATCGTGCCGTGCAGCAAGCTGGTCAGCGTGCGGCGGCGTCCGTTGACGCGGATATGGCGCAGCACCCACACCATCGGCGAGCCACCGTCGGCAGTGAACAGCGCATCATCGGTGGCATATTTCGACAGCAGCGCGGTCAGGTGCTGCGGATGGATCAACTCGCCCTCACCGGGCTGCTCTTCCTTCTCGCGCTTCTTCAGTGCCTTGTCACGGCGCTCGATACACTCGTCCAGGAAACTGCTGTCCTCGCGCGGCGGCAGCATCGGCAGCAATGCATCCAGCGTCGGTGCGATATCACCGACCACACCAAGGTTCACCGGATGGCGACGGCCAAGGTGGCTGCCATCACGGTCGACCTGGATGATCGTGGCCTTGTCCGGATAGAACTGGCTCCACGCGAAATCCGCGCCGAGCAGCAACAGCGTGTCGCACTCCATCAGTGTGTGGAAGCCGGATTCGATGCCGAAGATGCCGGTCATGCCCATGTTGTACGGGTTGTCCGGCTCGACGAAATCCTTGGCGCGCGAGGTGTGCGCCACCGGCGCCTGCAACCTGCGCGCCAGTTCCAACAACTGCACGTGTGCACCCTGGCAGCCGGCGCCGGCATAGATGCCGATGCGCTTGCCCTGCCCCAACAACTCGGCGATGCGCTGCAGTTCGGCGTCGGACGGGCGCAGCACCGGCTGGGTGTAGTGCACCGAGAACGGCACATCGTGCTTCACCTCGGCCTCGCTGATGTCAGCCGGCAGGATCACTACGGCGACGCCGCGACGGCTGATCGCGGCCTGGCAGGCCAGCGCCACCACGCGTCGCGCCTGCTCGGCACTGTGCACCTGCTCGCAGAACACCGTGCAGCTGCCATACACCGCCTTGAAGTCCACTTCCTGCGGGAACTCCATGCCCAGTTCGCTGGTGACGATCTGGCTGGCGATCAGCACCATCGGCGCCCGGTTGCGATTGCTCTCGAAGATGCCATTGATGAAATGCAGGCCACCGGGCCCGCAGGAGCCAGCACACGCCGTCAACTGGCCGCTCACCAACGAATCGGCGCCTGCGGCGAACGCTGCCACTTCTTCATGGCGTACGTGCACCCAGGCGATCTCGCTGCCATGCATCGCATCGGTCACATGGTTGAGCGTATCGCCCACGATGCCGTAGCAACGGCGGACACCGGCCTGCTGCAGGGCGTCCACCACGATTTCGGCCACGCGCTTGCTCATCGGATACATCCTCGAACGGGGGAACGTCCGAGGCTAGACCTGATGAAGTGATGCTTCCGCAAAAAAAGGGGACGGAGGGAATTAAGTCGTTAACGGCACAAACGACTTAATTCCCTCCGTCCCCATTTTTCTTCAATCGTTGACGTTGATCCAGCCTTCCACCGCGCCCTGCTTCGAGTTGCGGTAGCGCAGCTTCATCCAGCCATCCTGTTCATCCAGCATTTCCACACGGTCGCCCTGTACCAGGTAACGCTTGGTGCTTGATGCGCCGGATCGATCGAACAGGAACAACCGCGCTGGCACCACGGTGGCCTGCTGGCCACGCAGCGGCCCATCCGGCGGTGCGCCCAGGCCATCGGTGATGACGGTCTCCAGCACACGACCGGCGGGATCATAGGTGCGCCAGACCGCCAGCGGACCCTGCTCGTCGGTCTGTTCCCATTGCAACGCGGCGTTCACCGTGTCGCCCAGCATCAGCACGCTCTCGCTGCGGTAGAGATAGAGCTTCGCACCTGCAAACCGGTACTGGTCGGTGTACCACATCGGGCCACTGCGGCAGCTGCTGGTCAGGGTTCGAGTGGCAGCATCCACGCTCAACCCCATCAGGTCACCGCAACTGTCCTTGCCGTGGGTGTCGGCCTGCAGCGCGCGGAAACCCACAGTGGCCGGATCGAAGCGGTACACCGCCACCGCCTCGTTGACCATGCCCACCGATGCACGCGCGACCAGTTCCGGGTATCCATCGAAATCGACGTCTTCCAGCGACCAGCGCGAATTGCCATCGGCATCCGCCGCACCCGCCAGCGTCTGGCGCTTGCCTGACGGTGACAGCTGCACTGCGATGCTGCCGTCCTGCTGGGGATCGGCGTGCGCCTGCACATGCGCGGCCACCTGGAAGCGTAGCGTTTCGCTATCGTCTCCACCCGCCTGCGCCGTCGGTGCCAGCACACCTGCCAATACCAGGCCCAGCAGGCATTCCCTGTAGTTCATCATTGCTCCCTGCGGCACCGCGGCGGCACCTTCAACTCAGAACGATACCTCGACCGCCTGCCGCGACCACAGCACCGATTGATGCTTGGTCTGCTGCTTCCACGCCAGGCGGATGGCTTCGATATCGGCACGGCGCTGCGGGGTGTCCTCGTGCAGCACCACCAGCACCTTGGTGCGCAGGCGGTTGGGCGCGGCATCACCGCGGAACAGCCACTGACCATACGCATCGAACACGGTCAGTCCATCCGGGAAGCGCGGGGTCACTTCCTTGTCCAGGAAAGCGCGCCACTGCGTCTCGCTGATGGTGTCGGCCTGCGGACGGTTGCCGGCGCCCTGCTCCTCGCCCACGCCGAAGTACAGCTCACTGCGCACCCAGCCGTGGCCGGCGGACGGGCGTGCGGCATCACCCTTCAGTTCGGCGGTGGTGGCCGTGGCATAGGCGCTGGGCGCCTGAGAGGACAGGCTGGCGCAGCCACTGGTGGCCAGCAGCACGGCGAAGACGAGGCCAAGGTGTTTCATCGGTACAGCTCCGGGGAAGGGGGACAAGGCGAGCCGGCAGCGTACAGCGCCACCGGTCCGGCGTGCTGATGCCAACGGGGCATCAACTCATGCCGGACCGGCAGGGACTTGCATCGGCACCGGCCATCACGCGAAGATAATATATCGCTTCATCCGGATGGATGTAAGTGAAAATATCTCCCCCTTCCCCGTCGTCGTTGTTGCTGGAGCCCCCATGTCCATCCGCCTGCCCGCGTCGCCGCTCGGCCTCGCCATCGCCCTCGCGCTTTCCTCCACCGCCGTCCCGGCTCTGGCCCAAGACGCTACCAACCTCGACACCGTGATCGTCACCGGCACCCGTGCCGCCGACCGCACCGTGCTCGAATCCACCTCGCCGGTGGACGTGCTCACCGCCGAGGACATCCGCAAGGCGGGCGTGGTCAACGGTGAGCTGGGCAGTGCGCTGCAGGCCCTGCTGCCGTCGTTCAACTTCCCGCGCCAGTCCAACTCCGGCGGCGCCGACCACGTGCGCGCCGCACAGCTGCGTGGCCTGTCGCCGGACCAAGTGCTGGTGCTGGTCAATGGCAAGCGCCGCCACCACACCGCGCTGGTGAACACCGACAGCAAGATCGGCAAGGGCACCACGCCGGTCGACTTCAATTCGATCCCGGTCAGCGCGATCAAGCGCATCGAAGTGCTGCGCGACGGCGCCGGTGCGCTGTACGGCTCGGACGCCGTGGCCGGCGTGATCAACGTGATCCTCGACAACGGCGGCGACGGTGGCGAGATCGAGGCCAGCTACGGTGCCAACCACACCGACCTCAAGCCGATCGGCCGCACCCTCACCGACGGCCAGACCGGCAACATCAGCGCCAAGGTCGGCACCTCGCTGGGCGAGGACGGCGGCTTCCTGCGTATCGGCCTGGAGTACAAGCACCGCAACGGCACCAACCGCGCCGGCTTCGACCAGATTCCGCCGTGGGACCAGACGCCGGACAACCTGGCGCTGCTGGGCAAGCGCAACTACGTGCTGGGCGATGGCAAGAGCAAGGACATCAACCTGTGGCTGAACACCGAGATTCCGGTAGGCCAGACGTCGACGTTCTACGCGTTCGGCACCTTCAACCAGCGTGATACCGAAGGTGCGAACTACTTCCGCTACCCCGATGGCGATGCCAACTGGAAGCAGGTCTATCCGAACGGTTACCGGCCGATCTCCGAAGGCGAGAACCGCGACGTGCAGGCCGTGGCCGGCGTGCGCGGCCAGTGGGGTGAATGGAGCTACGACGGCAGCCTGGATTACGGCCAGAACGACTTCACCTACCGCCTGCGTGATTCGCTCAACGCGTCGCTGGGCCCGACCAGCCCGACCCGCTTCAAGACCGCCGACTACGAATACGCACAGACCGTGGGCAACCTCGACCTGAGTCGTGTGTTCACCCAGAGCGACAGCATCAGCCACACCCTGGGCCTGGGCGTGGAAGCGCGCCATGAGCGCTACCAGACCCGCCCGGGTGACCCGGCCAGCTACGCCGCCGGCCCCTACACCGATCGCCCGACCGGCTCGCAGGCCGGTGGTGGCCTGACCCCGCAGGATGCGGCGCGGCTGTCGCGCGACGTGGCCAGCGCCTACGCCAGCCTGTCCAGCCAGTTCGGCGAGAAGTTCTCCACCGATCTGGCCGCACGCTACGAGCACAACGACGATTTCGGCGGTGAACTGACCGGCAAGCTCGGCCTGCGCTATGAATTCACCCCGGCGTTCGCGTTGCGCGGCGCCATCTCCAACAACTTCCGCGCACCGTCGCTGGCGCAGATCGGCTACGAATCCACCTCGACCGGCTACAACGCCGGCGGCCAGCTGGTGCAGGGCCGCCTGTTGTCGGTCAACAATCCGATCGCCCGTGGCCTCGGTGCGCAGAACCTGAAGCCGGAAAAATCGATCAACACCTCGCTGGGCTTCACCAGCCGCATCGGTGAGCACTTCGACCTGTCGCTGGACTTCTTCCAGATCGACATCGACGACCGCATCGCGCTGTCGGAGAGCATCACCGGCGATGCATTGACCGACTACGTGGCGGCCAACTACGGCGTCAGCGGCCTGCAGAGCGCCAGTTTCTTCGTCAACGCCGCCGACACCCGCACCCGCGGCGCCGAACTGGTGAGCAACTGGCGCCAGTCGCTGGGTGATGGCCAGCTGCTGTTGACCGGCACCTATGCGTACACGAAGACCACGCTGAAGAACGTGCTGGCCACGCCGGCGCAGCTGCGTGCACTGAATCCGGACTACGTGCTGTTCGGCATCGAAGAGACCAACACGCTGACCGATGCTACGCCGCGTACGCGTGGCAGTTTCTCGGCCGCTTGGAGCAACGACCACTGGTCGCTGAGCACCCGCGTGAACCGCTACGGCAGCGCCACACGCGTGTTCAACTTCGGTGATGGCTACATCCCGCGCCAGACCTACCAGGCCGAATGGCAGCTGGATGCGGAAGTGGAGTACCGCATCACCCCGCAATGGAGCGTGGCCATCGGCGGCCAGAACCTGACCGACAACTACCCGGATCGATCCAACAGCGATATCCACTACTTCGGCAACCTGCCGTACGACGTGCTGTCGCCGATCGGCAGCAATGGCGCGTATTACTACGGCCGC
>NZ_JAOECR010000096.1:0-6340 GCF_029836955.1 Stenotrophomonas sp. GD04054
CATTACTGCGCGTTGCGGGCCTCCAGCTCGTCTTCCTTCTGGCGATCGAAGAAGGCCATGATCCGGCTCATGATCGGGAAGGTACCTTCGCGGCCCAGCGCGGAAACCAGGAACCACGGCTCCTTCCAGCCCAGCTCGGCGACGATCTGTTCGGCCGCAGCCTTCGCTTCGTCTTCGAACATCAGGTCGGCCTTGTTCAGCACCAGCCAGCGCGGCTTCCGCAGCAGCTCCGGATCATGCTTTTCCAGTTCGCGCTCGATCGCGCGCACCTGCTCGACCGGGGAAATGCCTTCCACACCGCCTTCCATCGGCGAGATGTCCACCAGGTGCAGCAGCAGACGGGTGCGCTGCAGGTGGCGCAGGAACTGCGCACCCAGGCCGGCACCGTCGGCAGCGCCTTCGATCAGGCCAGGAATGTCGGCAATCACGAAGCTGCGGTAGTTCTCCACCTTCACCACACCCAGGTTCGGGTACAGCGTGGTGAACGGGTAATCGGCCACCTTCGGCGTCGCCGCCGAAACGGCACGGATCAGGGTGCTCTTGCCAGCGTTGGGGAAGCCCAGCAGGCCGACGTCGGCCAGCAGCTTCAGCTCCAGCTTCAGCGTGCGCTCTTCGCCCGGCTCGCCCGGCAGCGCCTGGCGCGGCGAGCGGTTGGTCGAGCTCTTGAAGTGCATGTTGCCGAGACCACCACGACCGCCCTGCGCCACCAGCAGGCGATCACCATGCTGGGTCAGGTCGCCGATGATTTCATCGGTGGCGACGTTGATCACCACGGTACCGACCGGCACGGTAATGGTCAGGTCTTCGCCACCCTTGCCATAGGCCTGGCGGCCCATGCCGTTCTCGCCACGCTGCGCCTTGAAGATGCGGTCATGGCGGAAGTCGACCAGGGTGTTCAGGTTTTCGTCGGCGCGGATGTACACGCTGCCGCCCGCACCGCCGTCGCCGCCGTCCGGGCCGCCGAGCGGAATGAACTTCTCGCGACGGAAGCCAATGCAGCCGTTGCCGCCGTTGCCGGCGAACACTTCGATTTCTGCTTCGTCTACCAGTTTCATTGTTTCGATGCCTGCGATGGGCGCGGCCTGCCTGCCGTCGCCTTGAATGTTATGCCAGCCACTGGCCGGCACCCCGGCCTGGCCGGTCTTGCTTTCACTCTAACGAAAAGCCCCGCCGAAGCGGGGCTCTTCATGCAGCACCCCCATGCCGAGGCACGGGTGCCGGCGATGCCTGGATCAGGCGTCGGCCGAGACGATGCTGACGGTGCGACGCTTCTTGGCGCCCTTGACCGAGAACTCCACCTTGCCGTCCACGAGGGCGAACAGGGTGTGGTCACGGCCCAGGCCAACGCCCGAACCCGGGTGGAACTGGGTGCCGCGCTGACGCACGATGATGTTGCCGGCTTCGATGGCCTGGCCGCCGAAGATCTTGACGCCCAGGTACTTCGGGTTGGAGTCGCGACCGTTGCGCGAGGAGCCTACGCCCTTTTTATGTGCCATGACTGCTTCTCCTGATGCTTAGCCGGCGATGCCGGTGATCTCGATTTCGGTGTAGTACTGACGGTGACCCTGACGCTTCATGTGGTGCTTGCGGCGACGGAACTTGATGATCCGGACCTTGTCAGCACGACCCTGGGACAGGACCTTGGCGGTGACGGCAGCGCCCTTCAGCGCATCGCCCAGCTTCACGCCGTCGCTGTCACCCAGCATCAGGATGTTGTCAAACTTGATCTCGCTGCCGACTTCGACTTCGAGCTTTTCAATGCGGAGCTTTTCGCCCTGCGCCACGCGGTATTGCTTACCGCCGGTGACCAGTACTGCGTACATGACCAGGCCTTCCTCTGTAGTTATTGTGGTCTGAGCTGCCGCCATCGAGGGCGGACAGGAGCGGAATTGTACGCAGATCAGCGGGCGCGGGTCAAGTCAACCCCTGAACGGCCCGGGGGCCCGGCCAGAACGGGGTCAGATCCCTTTTCACGTTGTGAAAAGGGATCTGACCCCTGCCTGTCGCCCTGTCTCATCAGGTGAGACATCGGGCTGGCATTGTCGCCCATTGCCCCCATCTGGTCACCTCGGTAGGCTGACCGATTGCCGTTCCCTGCTGGCCCGGCACCCAGCCAACGCCCCCACAACCGGATCCCCCATGGCGATGGATTTCATCCGCATCCGCGGCGCGCGGACGCACAATCTGAAGAACCTCGACCTCGACCTGCCCCGCGACAAGCTGATCGTGATCACCGGCCTGTCCGGTTCGGGCAAGTCCTCGCTGGCGTTCGACACCATCTATGCAGAAGGCCAGCGCCGCTACGTCGAGTCGCTGTCGGCCTATGCGCGCCAGTTCCTGAGCGTGATGGAAAAGCCGGACCTGGACCACATCGAAGGCCTGTCCCCGGCCATCTCGATCGAGCAGAAGTCGACCTCGCACAACCCGCGCTCGACGGTCGGCACCATCACCGAGATCTACGACTACCTGCGCCTGCTGTACGCCCGCGTCGGCACACCGCGCTGCCCGGACCACGGCTACCCGCTGGAAGCGCAGACGGTCAGCCAGATGGTCGACCAGGTGCTGACGCTGGACCCGGAACAGCGCTACATGCTGCTGGCGCCGGTCATCCGCGACCGCAAGGGCGAACACGCACAGGTGTTCGACCAGCTGCGCGCGCAGGGTTTCGTGCGCGTGCGCGTGGACGGCGAGCTGTATGAAATCGATGCGGTGCCGCCGCTGGCGCTGCGCCAGAAGCACACCATCGAGGCGGTGATCGACCGCTTCCGCCCGCGCGAGGACATCAAGCAGCGCCTGGCCGAGAGCTTCGAGACCGCACTGAAGCTGGGCGATGGCATGGCCTCGGTGCAGAGCCTGGACACCGCCGACGCCACGCCGGCGCTGTTCTCCTCCAAGTACTCCTGCCCGGTGTGCGACTACTCGCTGCCGGAACTGGAGCCGCGCCTGTTCTCGTTCAACGCACCGATGGGCGCCTGCCCCGGCTGCGATGGCCTGGGTATCGCCGAGTTCTTCGATCCCTCGCGCGTGGTGGTGCATCCGGAGCTGTCGCTGGCCGCCGGTGCGGTGCGCGGCTGGGACCGCCGCAACGCCTACTATTTCCAGCTGATCGCCTCGCTGGCCAAGCACTACAAGTTCGACGTGGACGCCGCCTGGAACTCGCTGCCGGCCAAGGTGCAGCAGGCCGTGCTGTACGGCAGCGGCGACGAAACGATCACCTTCACCTACTTCACCGAAGCTGGTGGCCGCACCCAGCGCAAGCATCGCTTCGAGGGCATCATTCCCAACCTCGAACGCCGCTACAAGGAAACCGAGTCGCCGGCGGTGCGCGAGGAGCTGTCCAAGTACATCAGCGAACAGCCGTGCCCGGAATGCCATGGTGCGCGCCTGAACAAGGCGGCGCGCAACGTGTTCGTGGCCGATCGCCCGCTGCCGGAGCTGGTGGTGCTGCCGATCGACGAGGCACTGAAGTTCTTCAGTGAACTGAGCCTGCCGGGCTGGCGTGGCGAGATCGCCGCGAAGATCGTCAAGGAGATCGGCGAACGCCTCGGCTTCCTGGTCGATGTCGGCCTGGATTACCTGACCCTGGAGCGCAAGGCCGACACCCTGTCCGGTGGCGAGGCACAGCGCATCCGCCTGGCCAGCCAGATCGGCGCCGGCCTGGTCGGTGTGATGTACGTGCTCGACGAGCCGTCCATCGGCCTGCACCAGCGCGACAACGAACGCCTGCTCGGTACCCTCACCCGCCTGCGCGACCTCGGCAACACGGTGATCGTGGTCGAGCATGACGAGGATGCGATCCGGCTGGCCGACTACGTGCTGGACATCGGCCCGGGCGCGGGCGTGCACGGCGGCGAGATCGTCGGCCAGGGCACCCTGCAGGACATCCTGGAGGCACCGCGCTCGCTGACCGGCCAGTACCTGTCGGGCAAGCGCGCGATCGAGATTCCGGCGCGCCGGCACACGCCGAACCCGAAGATGACCCTGCACCTGCGCGGGGCGACCGGCAACAACCTGAAGGGCGTGGACCTGGCGATTCCGTCGGGCCTGCTGACCTGCGTGACCGGTGTATCCGGCTCGGGCAAGTCGACCCTGATCAACGACACCCTGTTCTCGCTGGCCGCCAATGAGATCAACGGCGCCTCGCACCCGATCGCTCCGTACAAGGAGATCGATGGCCTGGACCTGTTCGACAAGGTGGTGGACATCGACCAGTCGCCGATCGGCCGCACCCCGCGCTCGAACCCGGCCACCTACACCGGCCTGTTCACGCCGCTGCGCGAACTGTTCGCACAGGTGCCCGAAGCGCGTGCGCGCGGCTATTCGCCGGGCCGTTTCAGCTTCAACGTGCGCGGCGGCCGCTGCGAAGCCTGCCAGGGTGACGGCCTGATCAAGGTCGAGATGCACTTCCTGCCGGACGTGTACGTGCCCTGCGACGTCTGCCACGGCAAGCGCTACAACCGCGAAACGCTGGAGATCCTGTACAAGGGCTTCAACATCAACGACGTGCTGGAAATGACCGTCGAGGATGCACTGAAGCTGTTCGAGCCGGTGCCGTCGATTGCGCGCAAGCTGGAAACACTGGTCGACGTCGGCCTGAGCTACATCAAGCTGGGCCAGAGCGCGACAACGCTGTCCGGTGGTGAAGCGCAGCGCGTGAAGCTGTCCAAGGAACTGTCGCGCCGCGATACCGGCCGCACCCTGTACATCCTCGACGAGCCGACCACCGGCCTGCACTTCCACGACATCGAAGCGCTGCTGGGCGTGCTGCACAAGCTGCGCGACGAAGGCAACACGGTGGTGGTGATCGAGCACAACCTGGACGTGATCAAGACCGCCGACTGGATCGTTGATCTGGGTCCGGAAGGCGGCCATCGCGGTGGCACCATCCTGGTCACCGGCACGCCGGAAGACGTGGCGGCCTGCCCGCAGTCGTACACCGGCCAGTTCCTGGCCCGCATGCTGCCCTCCACCAGCGCCCGCCCCGAGCAGCCGGCTGCCGTGGCCAACAAGCCAGACGCCCGCCCGCCGCGCAAGGTGAAGCCTGAAAAGCCGGCCAAGGTCGCCAAGAAGGCGGTAGCCGCCAAGAGCACCGGCAAGACCAGCAAGACCGCCACTGCCAGCAAGAAGAAAAAGGACGCCTGATGAGCAGCGAACACAAGATCCTGGCCCGCATCCCGATCAGCGTGCGCTGGCGTGACATGGACAGCATGGGCCATGTGAACAACGCCAAGTACATCTCCTACCTGGAAGAAGCGCGCGTGCGCTGGATGCTGGGTGTGGACGGTGTGTCGATGACCGACCGCATCGCACCCGTGGTGGCCGCGACCAACGTCAACTACCGGCTGCCCATCGTATGGCCCAACGACATCCTGGTCGAGCTGTTCGTCGAGCGCCTGGGCAACAGCAGCGTGACCATCGGCCACCGCATCGTCGACCAGCAGGACGAATCGAAGCTCTATTCGGACGGCAACGTGGTGGTGGTCTGGATGGACACCCAGACCGGCAAGAGCGCGCCGCTGCCGGATGCGATCCGCAGCGCGTCGACCTGACGCGCCTGTGGTAGTGCCGGCCGCTGGCCGGCAACCTCCAGATGTATCGCGGATGCCGGCCAGCGGCCGGCACTACCGATCCAATTCAAAGGACTGACATGATCCACCAGACTGAACTGCGCGACCTGCTGCCCGGCATGGTCGCCTTCCCCACCGACGTCTTTCCCGCCGACCAGGCCTGGCTCGGCCAGCACCTGCTGCCGCTGCTGAAGATCGACCTCGGCGTGCTGCGCCCGGAACTGGCCGGCCAGGTGGCAACGATGCTGTGCCCGATCGAGCCGTATGACGGCTGCATCGGCGAGACCACAGAAGAACACCACAACGATTTCACCGGCACCAACTGGATCGCCTTCGAACTGACCGCCGGCAACGAGATGCGCTTCCTCGGCAACGCGGGCTATTTCATCGGTGATGCGGTGCAGGACAAGGATGCGCAGGAACACATCGCGCAGATGCGCGAGAGCTACGCCAAGGCCCGCGATTACCATGCCACGCATGGCCGCCTCGCCTGCTACTCGCGCTATGGCAAGGGTGAGGCCAGCGAGCGCGATTATCTGGATACGCTGGGTGGCCCGATCAGTTTCGGCAACTGGACCGAAACCGCAGAGATTCCCGCGGCATTCGAACTGGGTTTCACCGAAGCTGCCGATGACCCCAACGCTGCGGACGATGCCGAAACAGTGATCATCACCCGCAATGGCAACAAATTCTTCGCCGTGGCCGACGTGGCCGGCTACAACTGGTGCGCCACCGGTGCCGATGCGATCGTGATGCTGTACGAGCCGGAAAGC
>NZ_JAOECR010000097.1:0-6242 GCF_029836955.1 Stenotrophomonas sp. GD04054
GACGCTGCATGACGCCCCGCTACGTGCTGGCCATCGACCAGGGCACCACCAGTTCGCGCGCGATCCTGTTCGACCGCGCCGGCGACATCGTCGGCAGCGCGCAGCGAGAATTCGCGCAGATCTTCCCGCACCCCGGCTGGGTCGAGCATGACCCGCGCGAAATTCTCACCAGCGTCTATGCCACGCTGACCGAACTGCTCAGCCGCGGGCAGATCGACCCGCGCCACATCGCCGCACTGGGCATCACCAACCAGCGCGAAACCACCGTGGTCTGGGACCGTGCCACCGGCCAGCCGATCCACAACGCCATCGTCTGGCAGTCGCGGCAGAGCCACGCCATCTGCGAGCGGCTGAAGTCCGAAGGGCATGAGGCGCTGATCCGCGAGCGCACCGGCCTGCTGATCGATGCCTATTTCTCCGCCACCAAGGTGCGCTGGATCCTCGACCACGTCGAGGGCGCGCAGCAGCGTGCCGAACGTGGCGAGCTGCTGTTCGGCACCATCGACAGTTGGCTGGTCTGGAACCTCAGCGGCGGCCAGGCGCACGTGACCGACTACAGCAACGCGGCGCGCACGCTCCTGTTCAACATCCACACGCTGGACTGGGATGACGACCTGCTGGCGCTGCTGGACATCCCGCGTGCGATGCTGCCGCAGGTGCGCGATTCCAGCGCGGTGTACGCGCATACCCGGCCGCAGTTCTTCTTCGATCACCCGATTCCGATCGCCGGCATCGCCGGTGACCAGCAGGCGGCGCTGTTCGGCCAGGCCTGCTTCCAGCCGGGCATGGTCAAGAACACCTATGGCACCGGCTGTTTCATGCTGATGCACACCGGCGCGCAGGCAGTGCGTTCGCGCAATGGCCTGCTGACCACCATCGCCTGGGGCCTGGACGGGCGCGTGGAATATGCGCTGGAAGGCTCGATCTTCATCGCCGGCTCGGTGGTGCAGTGGCTGCGCGACGGTCTGCGCATGATCGAACGCGCCAGCGACAGCCAGGCGCTGGCCGCGCAGGTGCCCGACAGTGGCGGTGCTTACCTGGTACCAGCATTTGTCGGCCTCGGTGCGCCCTATTGGCGAAGTGATGTGCGCGGCGCGATGTTCGGCCTGACCCGTGGCACCCGCAAAGCGCACTTCGTGCGTGCCGCGCTGGAGTCGATGGCCTACCAGACCCGCGACGTGCTCGATGCGATGCAGTCCGATGCCGGCATCGCGCTGACCGAGCTGCGCGCCGATGGCGGTGCGATCGGCAACGACTTCCTGGCCGGTTTCCAGGCCGACATCCTCGGCGTGCCGCTGCTGCGGCCGCGACTGACCGAGACCACCGCACTGGGTGCGGCCTACCTGGCCGGCCTGGCGGTGGGGTTCTGGACCAGCCGCGAACAGATCGCCGCGCAATGGGGCCTGGACCGGCGCTTCGAGCCACAGATGGAGGTGGCGCGGCGCGAGAAACTGTATGCGGGATGGCAGCAGGCCGTGGCGGCCACCCTCGCCTTCCACGTCGACTGACGGTAGTGCCGGCCGCTGGCCGGCAACCCTATGATGTTTGGGGGGCGCCTGGAGATTGCCGGCCAGCGGCCGGCACTACCACATGGCCAGCGGCCGTCAGAACGCCGGCAGCACCGCGCCCTTGTACTTGGTCTCGATGAAGGCCTTCACCTGCGGGCTGGTCAGGGCCTTGGCCAGCTTCTGCACGCGGGCGTCGTCCTTGTTGTCCGGGCGTGCGACCAGGAAGTTCACGTACGGCGAATCCTTGCTCTCGATCGCCAGTGCGTCCTTGGTCGGGTTGAGGCCAGCGTCCAGCGCATAGTTGGTGTTGATCAGGGCCAGGTCGACCTGGCCCAGCACGCGCGGCAGCATCGCCGAGTCCAGCTCGCGGAACTTCAGGTTCTTCGGGTTGGCAGTGATGTCGCGCTGGGTCGACAGCGCGTTGGTCGGATCCTTCAACTCGATCACACCGGCCTTGTGCAGCAGGATCAGCGCGCGGCTGTTGTTGCTCGGGTCGTTCGGGATCACCACGTCGGCGCCTTCGCGCAGTTCGGCCAGCGACTTGATCTTGCGCGAGTACGCACCGAACGGCTCGATGTGCACGCCGATCACCTTTACCAGGTCGGTCTTGCGGTCGCGGTTGTAGGCATCCAGGTACGGCTCGGTCTGGAAGTAGTTGGCGTCCACCTGCTTCTGCACCAGCTGGTCGTTGGGCTGCACGTAGTCGTTGAACACGCGCACGTCCAGGTCCACGCCTTCCTGCTTGAGGATCGGCTTGACCACCTCGAGGATCTCGGCATGCGGCACGGCCGTGGCGGCCACCACCAGCTTCTGCGAGGGCTCGCCGGACTTGCCGCAGGCGGTCAGGGCCAGCGCAGCGGCGAGCAGGGGCAGCAACAGGGTCTTTTTCATGGGCGGAAGGGTTCTCGGGGGGAGTGTCAGGAGTTGTCGTAGTTGCTCAGGGCGAGCTCGAGCAGCGCCTTGGCCTGCTCACGCAGCATCACCGGCTCGACGATCTCGGCATCCGAGCCGTAGTGCAGCACGTCCATCAGCAACTCGCGCGAGACGCTGTACGGCACCTTCAGTTCATAGCGGCCATCGGCCAGGAAGCGGCCCTGCTGCTTGGAATGCCAGTGCTCGTCGGCCACCCAGCGCGCGGCCTTGGCGCTGAACAGGATGGTCGCCCAGCCCTTCGGCGCACCGGAGAAGATGCCGTAGCTGGCCCCGAGCTGCTCGTCCAGCTCGCTGTCGGCCACGTCGCGGGCGGTGCTGTCGATCACCCGCGCCTTGTGGATGCGATCCACGGCAAAGCTGCGCAGCGCCTCGCGGTCATGGTCCCAAGCATCCAGGTACCAGTTGTCGCGGTAGTGGGTCAGGCGCTGCGGCGAAACGGTGCGCTTGGTCGGCTCGTCGGTGGAACGGGCGCGGTACTCGAACGCCAGCTGGCGGCGCTCCAGCACCGCCGAAGCCACGCTGCGGAAGCTGCCTTCATCGAACTTGCGGCCACGGTGCGGAATCACCCGCACCCGGTCCACCGGCCAGCTGGAGACGCCGGCCTGGGCCGCCAGCAGGCTCTCGATGCGCTGCTGCAGTGGTGCCAGCACCGACGACAGCACGCCGCCGCCGGTCCGCGCCAGCAGATGCTGCGAGGCCAGCAGGGCATGCAGTTCCTCCGAACTCAGCCACAGGCCGGGCAGCTCGAAGCGGTCGCTCTCGTCAGCCTGGTAGCGGAAGCCCGCCTCGCCGTCGCCCTCGATCGGTGCCATCAGCGCATCGCGCAGGAAGGCCAGGTCGCGGTAGACGGTGGCGCGGGAACAACCGAGCTTGTCCTGCAGGGTCGCCACCGTCACCGGATAGCGCGCGGACTTGAGCAGACGATGCAGGGCGGTGATGCGTTCGTATCGGTCCATACCCCCGATTATGTCCGAGTCGCGGGTCTTGTGTGGGACGTTTGGGCTATCGTGTTCGCCCCCACCCCTCTGGAACACCCGATGCGCCGGTTGCCTGCCCTGTCCCTGCTGGCCTGCCTGCTGCTGGCCGCCTGCGATCGCACACCGGCACCGGCCAGTACCGAAGCCCCGGTACCGGCCGCGGACCCGGCGCAGGCGGTACTGGGCGCCAGCCAGCGCTTCGCAGCCCTGCGCAGCTTCCACGCCGAGCTGGAGGTGCTGGGCGCGCCACAGCCGGTGCGCAGCGCCATGGACTTCGTCGCCCCCGATCGTTTCCGGGTGCAGACACCGGCCGGGCCGCAGACCATCATCGGTGACACCATGTTCCTGCAGGCCGACGGTGCGGTCCGCCAGGTGCCAACCCCGCCGGGCCTGCTCGAGCAGTGGCGCAACCCGTTGCCGGCCGACGCCCTGCCCGCCGACCTGCAGGCCGAGGATCTGGGCAGCCAGTCGCTGGATGGGGTCGAAACCCGTCACTATCGGCTGCGCGGCGCCCAGCCCGGCGAACGCCTGGAGTACTGGGTGGATGCGCAGGGCCTGCCGCGGCAGATCGTGCGCAGCGGCAGCAGCAATGGCCGCAGTTTCCAGCTGCGCCTGCGCTATTCGCGCTTCAACGACCCGGCATTGCGCGTCGATCTGCCCTGAATAGGCGATCGCGGCAACGCCTGCTGAAGAAACCGTTTGGATCGATTCGGACCGCCATCACGCTTCCAGTATCATCACCGGCTGTCAACCGCTTCGGAGAAGCCCCGATGTCCCTGCGCGTGTCCCTGCTGATCCCCCTGCTGCTGTGCGCACCGCTCGCGTATGCGCAGGATGCCTCCGAACTGGCGGCGATGTCCTCGCCGTGGAGCGGCAGTGGCGGCGAGCTCGGTTTCGCCTCGGCACGTGGCAACAGCAGCACCGAGAGCTTCAACGGCCGCCTCCGCCTGCGTTACACCGACGGCGACTGGGTGCACAGCATGGACCTGTTCGGCCTGCGCTCCAGCTCCAAGGTGAACGAGACCAACGACGACGGCACCACCACCCGCCGCAACAACACCACCGCCAACCGCTACACCGGCAGTGCCGGCAGCGCGCTGCAGCTGGGCGAGCACCGCCAGCTGACCGCGACGGTACGTACCGAACGCGATGACTTCGCCACCTACGACCGCCAGAGTTCGTTCGGTCTGGGTTACGGCACCCGCCTGTGGAACACCGAGCGCTTCTCGTTCGACGCGCAGATCGGCCCCGGTGTGCGCCGCACCCACAGCACCGAGGACGACCGCACCCGCACCGGCATGATCGGCCGCGGCCTGTTCGACATGAAGTACTCGCTGACCGACAACACCGACCTGGTCAACACCCTGCTGGTCGAGTCGGGTTCCTACAACACCTTCGGCCAGAACGACTTCGGTGTTTCGGTGAGCATGAACGAACATCTGGCGCTGAAGGCCGGCTGGCAGGCGCGTTACAACAGTGACGTGGCCGAGGACAAGCGCAAGACCGATACGCTGACCACGATGAACGTGGTCTACAAATTCAAATAAGAAACGGGCGCCGAAGGCGCCCGTTCTTCTTTCGGTAGTGCCGGCCGCTGGCCGGCAACTGCATTCAATCGGAGCAGAGGTTGCCGGCCAGCGGCCGGCACTACCTGCGATGGCTCAGACGTTCAGCAGTTCGCCGGCACCGGCATCCAGCAGCATCGTCGCCACGCGCTGGCCCAGTGCTTCCGGGTCACTGGCCGGGCCGATCGCCTCGGCACGCACCGCACGGCCATCACTGGCACTGCCGACCAGGCCCTGCAGGTGCAGGTCGGTGCCCTGCCACTGCGCGATCGCCGCCACCGGCACGTGGCAGCTGCCATGCAGCGCGCGGTTCATTGCCCGCTCGGCTTCCACACAGGCGCGCGTTTCCGCGTCATCCAGGCCCGCGAACAGCGCCATCAGGCGCGCGTTACCACCGTCGCACTCCACCGCTACCGCGCCCTGCGCCGGGGCCGGCAGCCACTGCGGCGGTTGCAGGCGCGCGACGATGCGCGCGCCCAGGCCCAGACGCTCCAGGCCGGCCACGGCCAGCACGATGGCGTCGTAGCCACCGTTGTCGAGCTTGGCCAAGCGGGTGTTGACGTTGCCGCGCAGGTCCAGCAGTTCCAGGTCCGGGCGCAGCGCGCGCAGCTGGGCCTGGCGGCGCAGCGACGAGGTGCCAACCCGCGCACCGATCGGCAGCGCATCCAGCGAGGCGTACAGGTTGGAGACGAAACCATCGGCCGGATCGTGGCGGGTCAGCATCGCCGGCAGCGCGAAGGGTTCATCCAGTTCCATCGGCACATCCTTCAGCGAATGCACGGCGCAGTCGGCCTCGCCACGCAGCATGGCCAGCTCCAGTTCCTTCAGGAACAGGCCCTTGCCACCGATGGCGGCCAGCGAGCGGTCCAGCACCTCGTCACCGCGGGTGCTCATCGGCACCAGTTCCACATGCAGGCCGGGATGGGCCTGGCGCAGGCGGTCAGCGACGTGTTCGCTCTGCCAGAGGGCGAGCGGGCTCTTGCGGGTGGCGATGCGGACGGTTTCCATCCCGTCATTATCGCGCCTTCGGCGAGGATACGGCCAACGGCGGAGCCCCTCGTGGCTGGCTGGGGGGGGGCGTGAAAGCAACAGCCGTGCTTGGCCGGGCGGGGTGGACCACGCAGGGGCCGCTGCAAGTACGTCCATGTAAGCTCGGTCGCCGCATCCATGCGGCTCACGCCCCTGCGCAGCCCACCCCGCCCTGCCTCTGACAGTTTCCGTGTGCGTCTGCCACGGAAGATCAAAAGAAAAAAGCAGAA
>NZ_JAOECR010000098.1:2500-5276 GCF_029836955.1 Stenotrophomonas sp. GD04054
AACACTCTGGAAAGAGTGGCCATAGAAGGTGATAGCCCTGTATCTGAAAGGGCCATTTCAGTGAAGACGAGTAGGGCGGGGCACGTGAAACCCTGTCTGAACATGGGGGGACCATCCTCCAAGGCTAAATACTACTGACCGACCGATAGTGAACCAGTACCGTGAGGGAAAGGCGAAAAGAACCCCGGAGAGGGGAGTGAAATAGAACCTGAAACCGTGTGCGTACAAGCAGTAGGAGCTCCGCAAGGAGTGACTGCGTACCTTTTGTATAATGGGTCAGCGACTTACTGTTCGTGGCAAGCTTAACCGTATAGGGGAGGCGAAGGGAAACCGAGTCTGATAAGGGCGCATAGTCGCGGGCAGTAGACCCGAAACCGGGTGATCTAGTCATGCCCAGGGTGAAGGTGCGGTAACACGCACTGGAGGCCCGAACCCACTCCCGTTGCAAAGGTAGGGGATGAGGTGTGATTAGGAGTGAAAAGCTAATCGAACCCGGAGATAGCTGGTTCTCCTCGAAAGCTATTTAGGTAGCGCCTCATATGTATCCTCTCGGGGGTAGAGCACTGTTATGGCTAGGGGGTCATCGCGACTTACCAAACCATTGCAAACTCCGAATACCGAGACGGACTGTATGGGAGACACACGGCGGGTGCTAACGTCCGTCGTGAAAAGGGAAACAACCCAGACCCACAGCTAAGGTCCCAAATTCACTGCTAAGTGGAAAACCATGTGGAAAGGCACAGACAGCCAGGAGGTTGGCTTAGAAGCAGCCACCCTTTAAAGAAAGCGTAATAGCTCACTGGTCGAGTCGGTCTGCGGGGAAGATTTAACGGGGCTAAGCAGTGAACCGAAGCTTGGGGTGCATAACTTTGTTATGCGCGGTAGAGGAGCGTTCCGTAAGCCGTTGAAGGTGGATTGAGAAGTCTGCTGGAGGTATCGGAAGTGCGAATGCTGACATGAGTAACGATAATGCGGGTGAAAAACCCGCACGCCGAAAGCCCAAGGTTTCCTTGCGCAACGTTAATCGGCGCAGGGTGAGTCGGCCCCTAAGGCGAGGACGAAAGTCGTAGTCGATGGGAAGCAGGTTAATATTCCTGCACCTCGCGTAAGTGCGATGGAGGGACGGAGAAGGTTAGGTGTACCAGGCGTTGGTTGTCCTGGGGAAAGGCGGTAGGTTTGGATCTTTGGCAAATCCGGGATCCTTCAAGACCGAGCACCGAGACGAGCCTTTATGGCGAAGTCACTGATACCACGCTTCCAGGAAAAGCTCCTAAGCTTCAGCTTACGCAGACCGTACCGTAAACCGACACAGGTGGGTAGGATGAGAATTCTCAGGCGCTTGAGAGAACTCGGGTGAAGGAACTAGGCAACATGGCACCGTAACTTCGGGAGAAGGTGCACCCTTTTTGGTGGCTCGTGCGAGCTATAGCTGAAGAGGGTCGCAGTAACCAGGCCGCTGCGACTGTTTATCAAAAACACAGCACTCTGCAAACACGAAAGTGGACGTATAGGGTGTGACGCCTGCCCGGTGCTGGAAGGTTAATTGATGGGGTCAGCCGCAAGGCGAAGCTCTTGATCGAAGCCCCAGTAAACGGCGGCCGTAACTATAACGGTCCTAAGGTAGCGAAATTCCTTGTCGGGTAAGTTCCGACCTGCACGAATGGCGTAACGACAGCGGCGCTGTCTCCACCCGAGACTCAGTGAAATTGAAATCGCTGTGAAGATGCAGCGTTCCCGTGGCAAGACGGAAAGACCCCGTGAACCTTTACTATAGCTTTACACTGAACGTTGAGTTCGTCTGTGTAGGATAGGTGGGAGGCTATGAAACTGTGGCGCTAGCTGCAGCGGAGCCATCCTTGAAATACCACCCTGTCGTGCTTGACGTTCTAACCTGGGCCCATTATCTGGGTCGGGGACCGTGTATGGTGGGTAGTTTGACTGGGGCGGTCTCCTCCTAAAGAGTAACGGAGGAGCTCGAAGGTACGCTCAGCGCGGTCGGACATCGCGCACTGTGTGCAAAGGCATAAGCGTGCTTGACTGCAAGATCGACGGATCAAGCAGGTAGGAAACTAGGACTTAGTGATCCGGTGGTTCTGTATGGAAGGGCCATCGCTCAACGGATAAAAGGTACTCCGGGGATAACAGGCTGATACCGCCCAAGAGTTCATATCGACGGCGGTGTTTGGCACCTCGATGTCGGCTCATCACATCCTGGGGCTGTAGTCGGTCCCAAGGGTATGGCTGTTCGCCATTTAAAGTGGTACGCGAGCTGGGTTCAGAACGTCGTGAGACAGTTCGGTCCCTATCTGCCATGGGCGTTGGAGATTTGAGAGGGGCTGCTCCTAGTACGAGAGGACCGGAGTGGACGAACCTCTGGTGTTCCGGTTGTCACGCCAGTGGCATTGCCGGGTAGCTATGTTCGGAAGCGATAACCGCTGAAAGCATCTAAGCGGGAAGCGCGCCTCAAGATGAGATCTCCCGGGGCACAAGCCCCCTGAAGGAACCATGTAGACTACGTGGTTGATAGGTCAGGTGTGTAAGTACAGCAATGTATTGAGCTAACTGATACTAATGATCCGAGAGGCTTGACCATATAACCTCAAGTTGCCTTGGCTTTACGACAGCGTCGTAAGAGCATCCAAGTGCACGCTACGTCACAAGAACTACGAGAGGCAGGCGCCTTATCCAGTTGTATCGGATGGCGACGCTCCAACCGCCTCCCTGGTGAAATTAGCGCTGTGGAACCACCCGATCCCATCCCGAACTCGGAAGTGAA
>NZ_JAOECR010000099.1:0-2669 GCF_029836955.1 Stenotrophomonas sp. GD04054
CAGAACGGGTTCAAAAATAAAAACCGTGACTGGAATGACAAGCAATACCTAGACCATTGGCGAGCCGAATGGGCACGCTATGCCAACCATGCGTTGACCTTGGCCAACTCACCAGCACGCATTGACCACCGCTCGTTGAAGGCCCAAGGCATCGACCGCGAACCGACCCAACATCAAGGGCCGAAGGCGTTCGCCATGCAGGCCCGTGGTGTGGTTGTTGACCGGTTCCGCAGGGTGATGGTGGACCTCGTAACCATGCTCAAAGCCCGGAGGGTGGCCCGTCAGGGCCTTTCCCCTTCCCCTCCCATCACAACCCCGCCCCGCAAGGGGTGGGGGATGGGGCGGGGCCGGTAGGCTCCGCCAGTGAGGTGCGATAGCGCCTCACCAACGCACGGGCAGACCATTCGCTGCCCCCAACCGCCGCGGCGATTTCAGCCCATGATTTCCCTTGCGCTCGCATGGTCCCGGCCAGATTGCGCCGGTAGTCTGCTCGGGCTTCGTAGGTGTCCCGTTCCTCCGCCATGTGGTTGCGGACAGTGCGTTCCGATACGCCAAAATGTTTGGCGACTTCCTTGGCGGTTTTTTTTCGTTTTTGGCGAACGGGCATCATCGGGCATACCTCACAATTTCAGCGGTGAAATCCATCGCAGCGATTTTTTTATTCGCTCCGTTCTGGCTTCCTCTTTCTGCCTGTATTTTTGAAAAAGCGGTTGGCGTGATGTTGGTCCACGTCCACTTGGCAACGCTCTTGGCCACCTGATGCGCTTCTCGTGTTGTGAGTGGGCTGGCAAAGGCGTTTAAGGCGTCAGCGTGGGAGCGACAAGCACGCTCCCACAGGTGCCAATCCGAGTAGCCCAACCGTGCTCGATATGCCCACTTCCGCAGGCCATCGAACAGCGTGACGTTCCTCCCCTCCCCCACCGCTTCCAGTCGTGCGATACGCAGCGGCAGACGGTCGCCAAGGTAGTCACGTAACTCCCCCAGCTCGTAGGGGTCAGGGCGCTCCCAAAATGTGCGCCAGGTGGGATGGTCGGGGGTCTTGGTCAGCCGGTGGGTGTAGGCCCTGTCCGCATCGAGGGCCATGGTCAAGCCGTGCTGGATGCGAGCCAAGAACCGTTGAGGGGTCGCCCGTGCTTTCAGTGTCCTAGACACCGGAGAGGCCAGCACGTAGCCCAGATGCGCATGACCGTTCCGGGGGTTCTGGGTGACCCAGTTGGGCCGAGGGCACTCCGTAGGGGCGTCCTGCCACGCTGTAGCGGCCTCTGGGCGGTCCACGTCGAACACCATGGCCCAAACCAGCGCCGAGGGGTTGGGGTCGATGTAGGCCCGTTTGAGGGCCTTCTGGCGGGGGTGGTGCTGGATGCCGGCAGCCAGTTCATCGGTGCAGGCCAGCCATTTTGGAAGGCTGGACTCAAACAGGGCGGGTTGGTAGGGTGGTGACATGCGGAACCTCTCAATCAGGTGACGCCATAGCCCCGGACCGTTCCAGCGGTTGCGGGGTTTTTTTTGGCCTTCACCCAACCTAACTCATTCGTTCAGGTTGTCAAGTAGGCATTGAACCATATCCGGTATAGAGCGCTCTTGGGGGTCCCCGGTGTAGGGAAAACCTTACCCCCTCCCCCAGCCCCGAAGGGGGCTTTTCCGGGGTTGAGGAAAGCCATACCCGCTTTTGGGTGTAGGAAAACCAAAATCGGGCGCATCACGAAAAATGGCGGCTGCAGGACGCACTAGGGCACTGCTTACGCATCGCCCTGGTGCTGATTGTTCCCCTTGGTTCCCATCAAGGCTTCCCAGTTGGCCAGCACTCGACTGATGAAATATTTCCGTTGCTCAGCGGTCAGAGCGGCTACCCGTTCGCCGAGTGGTTCCAGCATTGCGCCCACTTCGATGAGCCGCCGTGTTCGTTGCTTGCGTTCGTCGGCCTTGGCTCTCGCTAACTTCGCTTCGAGCAGGGCAATGCGTTGGCTTGGTGTTTTAGTCGTCATGGATTTTTTTCCTCGTTGTGATGTTCCCTAACGAGTAACAAAAAATCCGACGCTGGCAAGACTGCATTGACGAAATCGCAAAGCCTGCTTGAATGAAAGAGGGGCGCAAGCGAGCGAAGCGAGCAGCCCAAAATCTATTGCGCAGAGCGAAGCGAAGCACCAGCAATAGCGCACTTATACATCGCTTCGCGATGTGTGCGCCCTGCGGGGCTAAGAGCAAAGCAAAAACCACAACAGGAGCAACAGCAAAACATGGCAATCTTCCACCTCCACGCACAGGTGATAAAGCGCAGCGAAGGACGTTCGTCCGTTGCTGCTGCTGCCTATCGCCTTGGCGTTTCGTTGGAAGATCCTCGCACTGGGTTGACCCATGATTTCAGCCGCAAGGGTGGTGTGTCTGGCTCGCTGACACTTGCCCCCGACAACGCTCCGGCTTGGGCATCGGACCCGGCTCAGTTGTGGTCCAATGTTGAGACCATCGAGAAGCGCAAAGACGCACAACTTTGCCGTGAGTTCGACATTGCTCTACCCCGCGAACTGACCCCCCAGCAGTGTGCCACGCTGGCCCGTGCGTTCGTCCAAAAAGAGTTCGTTGACCGGGGCATGTGCGCAACGATTGCTTTCCATCACATCGGTGGAGACAACCCCCATTTCCACTTGATGACCACCATGCGAGACATTGAC